>NZ_LBFB01000043.1:0-4068 GCF_013363285.1 Marinitoga sp. 1154
TTCGAGTTCGATCGCTCACTCTCTTTTTTACTTCCGCTGGGTGTCTCTGTTCACTTGTCAAGGAGCTTTCCTTTCCTTCCCGCGGCTCTTCGTCCGCGTCCGAGTATATATATTACCACCTTTCTTCCCTTTTGTCAACTTACAATACCGTTAATTTTTGTTAATCATTAGTGAATTCATCGAGAGATTGGTTTTCATGCCTTTTTTCAATTTTAAATAAATATAAAAATACTACAAATAAAGATATATTATAGACTGTATTCCCTAAAAAATCCTAATGTAATTTTTATTACTATAATATTTCATACTACATTATACCTATTTAACATATATATGTTAAAATTAATATTACTTAAAAAATCTAATAATCACGGAGGTGTTTTAATGATAACTCTTTTTTGGTTCATGGTTGTTATAACAATAGTTGTGTTTTTTCATGAATTAGGACATTTTATCTTTGCAAAATTATTTAAAACAAAGGTTGAAGAATTCGCCATAGGTATGGGACCAAAATTATTTTCTTATAAAGGAAAAGAAACTGAATTTAGATTTAATCTCATTCCTCTTGGAGGATATGTTAAAATAGCAGGCGAAGAAATTGAAGATGGTGAGCTATCTGATAATCCAGAATTATTTTACAACAAAAAACCATGGCAAAAATTTCTAATTGCCTTTGCTGGACCTTTATTTTCAATTATTCTGGGATATATTGTTTTATCAATTTCCGGTTTGTTATATGGATTCCCAGAAGTTAAGATAGAAGATGTTATAGATGATTCACCTGCTTATTATGTCGGTATTAAACCTGGTGATGTTATAAAAAAAGTAAACAATAATATTGTTTTTGATAGTTCTATTTTGAGCCTCGCTATTAAAGAGGGTAAGCTTTTAGATTTGGAAATTTTAAGAAACAATAATATTATTAATTTAGAAATAGCGCCTAAATTATACAATCCAGAATACACCATTATATTTAAATCAGAAAAAATAGTTAATTTAAATAATAAAACTATCAAATCGTTTAATTTAAATCCACCAGAAAACATAGGATCTATTTTACCCAATTTAGAAAAAGGAGATAAACTAATAATTGAACTAAATGATGGTTCGAAAATAGAAGGAAAAATCAAAGGTTATAATATTTCTCAAAAAAGATATGCTATAGGTGTTTATTTTGCTACTTTTTCAAATATAATAAACAAAGATTATCCACCTTTTAAAAAAGACGACATTATACTAAGCATTAATTCTAAGGCAATAAATAATGGCTTGGATATAATAAAATATTTAACTCCTTTATCGTTAGATTCAGAAGATATTATGATTACCATAACTAATAATAGGATTTCAGAATATATCACGCCCATAAATTCAGATAATTTAAATATAATTATTCTTCGAAATGGAAAAACTATGGATCTTACTTTAAGTAAAAAAGAATTTTTTAAAATACTTCAAGAACCTTTGATTCTTAAATATGCTTTTGATAAATGGCGACCAAAAGGTTTTGAAATAATAACTGTTTCCATACAATGGGCTAACACATTGTTAAAAGCTATGGTTGATACGATTTCTCAATTATTTACAGGAAAGGTTAAGACTACCGAAGTAATGGGACCTGTTGGAATCGCTGGTGTTGTTGGACAGGCAGCAAAGGCTGGTCCTGAAGCTTTAATTTCATTAATAGCATTAATTACATTAAACCTTGGAATTGTTAATCTATTACCTATACCCGCTCTGGATGGTGGAAGAATTATCTTTTCAATCTATGAAATGATAACAGGTAAAAGAACTAACCCAAAGGTAGAAGCTATGATTCATACTATAGGTTTTATAATATTAATGGGACTCTTTGTCTATTTTACTTACAACGATATTTTAAGATTTTTTAAGTAATCGGAGGTATATTTATGTTTTCAAAAAAAATAGTTTATGTAAAAGATATCCCAATTGGAGGAAATAATCCTATTTCTATACAGAGTATGACAAATACCGACACTCTTGATACAGAAAGTACAATACGGCAAATTATAAATTTATCTAATGCAGGTGCTGAAATAGTAAGGGTTTCTGTTAGAAATTTTGATGATATTTCTTCTTTTAAACAAATTTGTAATTTATCTCCTGTCCCTATAGTTGCTGATATACATTTTGATTACAGGTTAGCTATAGAATCCATAAAAGCTGGAGCTGCAAAAATAAGGATCAACCCTGGAAATATTGGCAGTAAATGGAAAGTAAAAGAAGTTGTAAAAGCTGCAAAAGATGCAAATATACCCATCAGGGTAGGAGCAAATTCCGGTTCTATAAAAAAAGAATTTGAAAATTCGAATATGCCAAGATTTAAAGCCTTAGCTGAAAGTGCTTTAGAAGAAGTGAGAATAATGGAGGAATTAAACTTCACAGATATCGTAATTTCAATAAAATCAACTGATGCTAAAGAAAACTTTTTGGCTAATAAATATATTTCAGAAAAGGTACCATATCCTTTGCATATAGGAATTACTGAAGCTGGAATTTATGAGGATGCTTTAATATTATCTTCTGCAGGACTTGGAACATTACTATTAAATAATATTGGAGATACAATTAGAATTTCCATAGCAGGAAATCCTATTAAAGAAGTATTAGCTGCAAAAAAATTATTAACTTTGTTAGGATTTAAAAAAGGCCCCAGAGTTATAGCTTGCCCAACCTGCGCAAGAACAGAAATAAATGTAGAAGAGTTAGCTACAAAAGTTAAAGACTGGACTAAAAATATTAATGAAAGTTTAAATATTGCGGTAATGGGCTGTGTTGTAAACGGACCAGGAGAAGCAAAACATGCTGATATTGGCATAGCTGGAACCAAAACAGGCGGTGCAATATTTATTAACGGTAAAATTGCTGAAACTGTTCTTTTCGAAAAACTCGAAAACACTTTCAAAAAATACATTGAAATTTTAATAGAAGAAAGAAAAAATTTTGATAAAAATTCATAAAATATAAAATATCTGGAAATACTGCAACTAAGAGATTCTTTTTAGAGTTTTGATTATGTCAATACCCTTTTTGAAAAATAATATGTGCAATAATCTGATTTTTCAAAAACAAGCCTATTTTTAAGGCTTGTTTTTTTTCCTGAGTTTGACAGTTATTTTTTCAGAAAAAGAGATAACGCTTTAATATAACTTAAAACAGCAATTGTTAACTTTTTATTAAAAGCAAAAGTGTCACCACATCCCAAAATTAATTTTAA
The DNA here is from genome assembly GCF_013363285.1 of Marinitoga sp. 1154. Lineage (NCBI taxonomy): Bacteria > Thermotogati > Thermotogota > Thermotogae > Petrotogales > Petrotogaceae > Marinitoga > Marinitoga sp. 1154. The sequence continues at coordinate 3,239 of NZ_LBFB01000043.1, forward strand.
GTAAATGAAAAATATATAATTACGGAAAAATTATAACTCTAACATTTAAATTTCACAAAGTGCATTAATTTTACGAAAATCTAAGAAAAAACTTTATATTTGCTAATATTTTATAATAATTATCATTAACCAACTATTATTAATTTACACAGAATTTTGGATAGCCCCTTTCTATATTTTTGATGGATTTTCGAAATTAGTTTTTATAAACCATATATGTAATTTTATTCCATTTTCTTTTTCTAAATTATATTCAAAATCTTTTATTGTATTTGAATATATTATTAACCATCCTTCTTTTATCCCTTTCCTTTTTATATATTCTTTTAGTTGCTTTTTTGATTTTTCATATTGATCTTCATCTATATTTGCTTTTATTTCTATTAAATATTCTTTATTGTTTAAATTGATCAATAAATCTATTCTTCCTCCGCCTATTTGTGTTTCTGGATATACTTTTCCATCTGCCGCTTCTACATACAAACTAAGAAATTGATCAAGATTGTATTGATATACTCCTTCGTAATAGTTTCTGCCCTTGAACATTACTGCTCCTCTTGATTTTATATATTCTATATATCTTTTCATCAATTTGTTTAAATCCAGACTTCCATCTTTGTTTAGATATTTTTTTATACTTTCATCAAATGGTTTCATTTGCGATTTTTCTCCATTGATTTGTGGTTTAAATCTTGCATATAACGCTTTGTAATACAACGGCACTTTTACACAGCATATGCCTTCACAATTGTCTATTACTCCGTTTATATATAAGAATTTTATGTTTTCATCATATATATTAAATTCTATATTATTTGGTTCAAATAAGT
>NZ_LBFB01000044.1:0-4040 GCF_013363285.1 Marinitoga sp. 1154
AAAGTATGGCACTTCTAAGTGTTCTGCTATGTTGAATGGACTGGCATTGTCTTCTAATATTCCACTTAGATATCCTACGCTTATTAATATTACACTTCTGAGTTTGTATATTTGTTTTTTGTGATATGTTTTTCTTATTACATGAAGAAATGTATTCATTATTTCTTCATTATTCAATTTTTCAAATTCGTCTATCATTAATACTACTTCTTTTCCAGTTTTTTCATATATCTTTTCAAATATTTTCTTTATTTCTCTTATATTATTCAATTCTTCTTTTACAGTATAATTATATCTTTTTAATTCATCTATGATTTCTTCATAAAATATTTTTATAAATTCTTCTTCTGTTTTTATATTTTTATAATCTTCAAAGGATAAAAATATAGTAATATATTTATCCTTTATTTTTTCAACTATATCTTTTAACAATGTTGTTTTTCCTGCTTGTCTTGGCGCTGATACTGTAAAGTATCTCCAATTTTCTATATGGTCAAGTGCTTCTTTCATTATATCTGGTCTTTCTACATAATAACAGGTCTTTTTATCAACGGGACCACTTGTGCAGAATCTTCTCATTATCTCACCTCCGGTGCTCCACGCCTACGGCGGGTTATAGGATAATAATTTATTATTTTAAATAAAAACTTTCAATATTTTCAAAGAAAATATTCATACCTATGGTAAAGATTAGGATAAAATAATTTTATTTTAAAAAATAAATTCTTAAAATATTTGCAAAGCAAATATTTTCGCCTACGGCGGGTTGTAGGATTAAAATTTTTAGATTTAAATATAAAAAACATTTCTATATTTGCTCCGCAAATATACACGCTGCCGCGGTAATAGGATTAAAAATTATATTTTAAAAATAACTCTAAAAAATTTTTTAAAAACATGTAAATATTTGCAGGGCGAATATTTAACCTCTGGTGAGAATTTAGACTTTTTTATGTAATTGAATTATACCACATTGATTTTTGAATCCATATAATATTATGTTAAAATCAAATATTTGTATATTATATAATAATAGGAGTTCAAAATAATAAAAAAATCCTTAAAATTTTTTATATTCTTAAACAACTCAGTGATGAGTTTTTTCTTGCAATGTAAAATAAATAGCCATCGCTAGAAAACATACCTTCGGTAGAATATGGAAGATTATTATACAATTTATTTATCAGATTTTTTTCTGAAAAATCTGATAACATCAAATAAAAAAAATACATCTAATAGCGAGAATATAAAATTGCATCAATATATTAAACAAAAACTTAACCATAAAAATATATCAGGTGATAAAATAATTATGTAAATTTATTAAATTTAAGAAAAGAAAAGTTGATTATAAATTTACTCAAAATTTACTTTATATCGTTGACTATTTTTTTTTTTTTGCTAAAATTATTGTGAATTGAATAAGTGGAAATAATATCTTTTAATTATTCAGTAACATAATATAAAAATTATACATTCATAAAATTTTATTATGAATTATTAAGTTATAAAATTCGCAATATTTAATCATAATATTATTATTAAATAAATCACATAATACCTGATATAAATTTCAAAAATAGTTTTGAATTACACTCATGCATGATTAAAAAATATTACTTTAATATAGCTAAGCAGATATTTATCAATATGTATATTATCTCCGAACAAAATTAGAACGAGTTGATTTAATAGAAGTAAGTAAATCATCTCTACCCATATCATGAGCCAAAAAAGCAGAAGCAATAAAAAATAGATTAATAAGATTAGCTTCAAGAGCAATAGAATTAGTAAAGCGCAATTTAGTATGGGATAAAATAGATTCTAACCTTGAAAAAAGAGATTTAATAAGAGAACGTTTAGAATAATTCCTTTTAAAAAAGTCAGAATTTCTAATAAGCAACATTCTGAAATTATGATCTGAAAAGTTTTGATAACGATAGCAATTCTTTTTTTGACAGAAATCTGGTCTATTAGCAAGAGGACAGATAAATTTAACACGGTTTATATCTCGTTCTGATTCATGATATTTAGAATGGAATTTAAGTTCAACACCACAATCACCTTTAGGGGTATGTTGAACTGATAATAAATCTATTGTATTGCTAAATAAGAAAAATGGGGATTTATTCGTTAATAAAATAATATACAAATTACATGGTATGGTGGAAAACCACTTTTGAAAATACAAGAAATGGAATATTTTTTTCATAAAATCATCCCTCTTCTCAATGAGAAAAAAATAATTTATGAAAGTTCAATAATAACAAATGGTTATTTATTAAATAAAAAGATTATTGAAAAATTAAAAGAAATAAAAGTAACTCATTTACAAATTACAGTAGACGGAATTAAAGAGTTGCATGATGTCAGAAGGTTTTTAGCAAATAAAAAAGGAACGTTTGATATAATTATGAAAAATATAAAATATGCTGAAAGAGAATTTAATATAGCATTAAGAATAAATTTGGATAAAAAAATTTATGAAAACTTTGATGAATTTCTTAATTATTTAGAAGAAAAAAATTTAAAAAAATATATTGTATATTCCTGTGGAAGTACCCCATATAGTGTATTTGTTCAAAAAACAAAATGTAGCTAACTTAAAAACCTCAATATACTCTTTTTGAGTATATTGAGGTTTAAATATAAATATATAACCAAAGGAAGTGAAAGAACATGAACAGAAATTTTAAATTATATATATTCGGAAGATTTATATCAAATTTGGGAGATACAATTCAGGTTATAGGTTTTCCATTGTTGTTGTTAGATATGACACAATCGGCTACTATACTTGGATTAGCAACAATATTTATTATGTTTTTTGAACTAATAATAAGACCATTTTTGGGAGTTATTGCTGATAACTATAATAGAAAAAGAATAATGGTTGGAATGGATTTTATTAGTGGTATTTTATGTTTAACAATGGCATATCTTATAGCCAATAATATTATAAACGTATGGATGATATTTATATATTTAGTTATACAATCAATTGTAAGTACATTGTTTGACACATCAACTTATGCAATATTGCCAGAAATTGTAGAAAATAAATATCTTGAAAAAGCAAATTCATATCTTTTGATTGTTTCAAATATTTCTTCATTGGCTGGTCCGCCAATAGGTGCATTATTATATAGTGTATATGGAATTAAAATATTGTTGCTTATTAATGGAATAACTTTCTTACTATCAGGAATAAGTGAATTATATATTGAATATAATTATAATATAGAAAATAATAAAAAATTATTAGAAATATCATTTTACAACGAAATAAAAGATGGAATAAAATATTTAAAAAGAAAAAAAGAGTTAAAGCATTTATTGAATATGATTGTCTATTATTCCGCATGGATGATACCAATATTTGCAGTATTTATACCTATAATAATAAAAAGAGATGGAGGATTTTCTGCAACATATGTAGGATTAGCAGAAACAGCAATGACTATAGGTTCTCTGACAGGTGCATCGCTAATAACATTTGTAATGACAAATAATAAAAAACCATTATACTTTAAACTATCAAATATTATTATGAATATGGCAGTTTTATTTTTAGGGATAATAATATTCTGGAATTATCCGAATAAAATAATTAAATTCTCGGCGATATCAATAATGTTATTCTTGTTTAATATATCCTTTATAATATCCAATGTAATAATAAATTCGAAATTTCAAACGAGTATAGATAATGAAATAAGGGGTAGAATAGGATCATTAAAAATAGTAATAATGCAGATAGCAACAATAATTGGAATATATATAGGTGGAAAAATAATAGATAAAATCAGCAGTGGATATTATTTAATATTTTTAGGATTAACAGGCATATTAGTAACAACGCTTTATATAATTCCATATTCTCGTGAGAATATATAAAAACAGTTTTTTGTAAGATACATTTATGCTATAATAATACTAAGAAAAAACAAATGTGGAGATGATGAAAATGAAAAAATTACCAATAGGAGTACAAGATTATAAAGAAATAATAGAAGAAAATTATATATATGTAGATAAAA
>NZ_LBFB01000045.1:0-3703 GCF_013363285.1 Marinitoga sp. 1154
GGTATCACCTCCAATAAGTTTTGGGTACAATATAATAATACTACAAAAGTAAATCAACACCAAGTGTGGGGGTGATGCCCTTTTTCGAAATAGCTTATAATCAATATTCTGTAAATTGAATTTACACTGTTCATAGCATAATATTTTATGGAGGGGACCTTCTCTCTTATATTAATACAGAAAACTTATTAGATATATGTTTAAATAGTGAAAAAAAACCAGAAATTTGGATTTTACTCCATTGGAGACATATTAGAAATAATAAAATATTAGAAAAAGAAATATACAAAAAAATAAATTTCTATATCACATTTTCTGCAAGTGATATCTTTGATGGTGAAAACGAAAAAAATTTTTCTTTATTTATGAAAACATTGAATTATATGAAAGAATATACGAAAAAATTCGAATTAACTTTTGTACAGGATAGTGAAGAAATATCTGAATTTAAAATTAAAGATATGCTGGATATTATAATAAATAAATATAAAACGAAGATATATATTTCAAAACTTTTGGATGAAAATAATAAGAGTTTTATGAATTATTTATTTATGCGAGTATCACCTGAAATTTTCTGGAATAATTATTATTATCATCCGTGTTTGAATGGAACCATAACATTGAATGCAGAAGGAAAAATATTGCCCTGCCCAGCAATGGAAAATGAAATAATTGGGGATGTTGCAGAAAATGAAAATGCTCTTAAAGAAATATTTTTAGAGAATAAAATAGATAAATATTGGAAACTGCATCTTGGAAAAATAGAAAAATGCAAAGATTGCATATATAGATTTGGATGTTTTGAATGTAGAGCAATAGAAGCAAAAACAAGTCAGAGATTGAATGGGAAATCATTATGTAAAAAGGGAGAGTAATATGGAGTTGGGCGTATTACTTAATTATAATAGTTGCTACAGTAATATATTATATTTTCAGAATAAGAATGGAATATAAAGAAAGGAGCTTAAAATATTATTTAAAAACCAATTAAGACATTTTATAGTTATTTCAATTATATTAACATTATTCTGGATAATACTAAAATAAAAGGAGAGGATATATATGGAAATAATAAAATTCAAAGGAGTAAAAAAGCGATATTATAGTGGGACAGAAGCAATAAAAGGAGTGGATTTTTCAGTAAGAAAAGGAGAGATAATAGGGATAATAGGTCCAAATGGTGCTGGAAAAACCACATTAATAAAATTAATACTGGGTTTGTTAAAACCAACAGAAGGTGAAATAGAAATCTTTGGAAAAGACATAAAAAACATAAAAAAATTAGAAAGGAATAAAATAGGTATGGTTCTGGATACACCAGGATTATATGATGATTTAACAATAGAAGAGAATATAAAATTCTGGCAAAAAGTATATAAGAAGAACAATAATGAAATCTGGGATTTAATTGATAGATGGAAATTAGCAGAAAAGAAAAAAACATTGATAAAAAAGCTTTCGGCAGGAATGAGGCAAAAGGTTGCGATATTAAATTCATTATCGCATGATCCTGAATTAGTAATAATGGACGAACCTACATCAAATCTTGATCCTGAAGCCAGGAGAGATATAGTGGATTTTTTGAAAGGTTTTAAAGGAACTGATAAATCATTGATAATAACATCACATGATTTATTTGATATAGAAAGGATCTGTACGAGAATAATATTTCTCAGAAAAGGGAAAGTAATAGTTGATGGAACATTAAAAGAAATGAAAAAAGCATTAAAAATAGAAGATAAAGTAAAAATTATAGTTAGTCAAAAAATACCTGAAAGAATAATAAGAGAAAACAACATAAATCTATCTGATGAAAAAACAACAATTATACCAGAAGAAAAAGTAAATGAAATATTGGAAATATTTAGAAAAGAAAGAATTAATGTAAAAAGAATAGAAGATGAAAAAGTAACACTTGAAGACATGTATATCTCAATTGTCAGGGAGGATGAAGAAAATGTGGGCTATAATTGAAAAAGAATTAAAAACATTCTTTCGTAAAAAGAAAGAAAGAAATTTATTTTTTATAGCAATGATAATATGGGCAGTAACAATACATTCAGGAGAAAAACATATATACAATCCATATTTTACTGCAGGTGTATTAGTTTCTTTTTTTATTCCATATATATTTGGATGGATAGCTTTTAATGAGGAAAAAAAGAATAAGAATCTTTTATACTTATTATCTTCACCACTTGATATAAAAGAGGTATTTGCAGGTAAAATCATAGCTTTATTTATATTTACAATAGGAGTAGAATTTTTAATTATATCAATAGGAATAATAATAAATCCATTTGCTGCAGGAATATATCCAACAGTTTCTGATTTAATTACATTAATGCTTACAATACCTATCTGGATGACAGTAATAAGTGCTATTATGGGAATTAGTCTTATGATTTTAGATAATCCATTTATAATAAGAATAGTACTATTTTTATTAATTTATTTTTTTGCCAGTAAAGGTGAAAAAATAAAAAAAATATTTATAATATCAGAATGGTATTACATAATATTTGGAATATTACTGATAACAGGAATAATATACTTAACACCACTTATTCTTAATAAAGAAAAAATTTAGAAATGAATTTGGTAATCAGGAGGAAAGAAATGGGAAACATAAGATTTCTCTATAAATACACCAAAGGACATAGAGGAAGATTGACGATATCGATGACAATGATGATAATATTGTCATATGTATCAATAATGCCAGCAAAATACTACAAAGAAGCGATGGATAATGGGATATTGGCAGGTGACTATGAATATTTAAAAAAGGTTTGTATGATATTAATAGGGATATACGTATTAAAGAGCATATTGAACTATATAACCTCAAAAATATTTATAATCAGCAGTCAGAGTATAATATTTGAAATAAAAAAGAATCTATTAAAAAGAGTATTAAAATTACCAATGACTTTTTTCGAAGGAAAAGAAACGGGATATATAATGGCAAGAGTGGGAGAAACAGATAAATTACAGATATTATTTTCACAGCAAACATTTAAAATATTGATAAGTATAATAGAATTTATAATAGTGTTATATATATTGATGAAATATAATATAAAACTGACATTAATCGCGCTGGCAATAATGCCATTATATTATATAGTAACAGGTAAATTTATGGGAAATATATCAAAAATTTCAATGGAATTAATGGAAAAAGGTGCAAAAATGAATGGGAAATTAGAGGAAAGTATAAGTGGAATAGAAGAAGTTAAAAATTTAAATATAGAAGAAAAAGAAAGCAAAAAGAATATAGATTATAACAAAGAATTTGTAAAGACAGCAATAAAACAAGGGGTATTATACTCAATAGGAATGGAATTATTAACGTTAATAAGTGCAATAGCAGGAATAATAGTATTATTATATGCTGGGAAAGATATAATCTTTTCAGGTTTTACAGTGGGAGGCTATATAGCATTTGCAAATTATATAGGAAAATTATATGCGCCTGTAATACAGCTGGGAACCGGCTTGACCCCCGAAAATTAGACAAAAAATAAGGAAATCTCATTTTTTCACAGAAACGAAAAAATCAGAAAAATTATAAGACGAAATAAAATCATTGAAATTATCATTAAAAAGATAAAAAACGAAATCAGGAGTAAGATACTTTAAAGACCCATGAGGTCTAAGATGATTATAAAAATAAATATAGGACATGTAATAATTA
>NZ_LBFB01000046.1:0-3387 GCF_013363285.1 Marinitoga sp. 1154
TGTTGTTGTTATTAATCCTGAAACTTCAATTCCTGCAATTGTTAATTTTGTTGTGTTTGTTATATTGTATTTTTCAATATTTCCTCCTGAGATTATTAGTTCTTCAATTCCATCTGCTGTTATTGTTCCTATTTTTGCGTTTGTTATTGTTATATCTGAATTGATGTTTGCGTTTGTTATTCTTACTCCTTCTACTTCGTTTGTGTTTCCTTCTTGGGCTGTATATGTTTCTATTTCCCCTGTTCCATATATCCTTCCATTTTTCGATTCTATTGTATTTACATCTGCATTTATTTCTCCGTATATTCCTTCTATTGATAAGTTTAGCAATGCTGAATTTACTATTATTCCTGTTAATTCACTTGGTTCTGTCCTGTCATATAATGATTTAACTGATATTTTTCCTGAGTTGTGTGTGACGTTATCAAAGGATAATGTCCTTCCATCACTTATTTTTATTTCTATATCTCCTTCAATGGTTATATTTTTGAGTGATATATCTGATGTTACTATGTATGGTGAGTGTTCACTATCTATTGTTGTGTTTTCTACTAGATAATCTTTTAAGTTTGTATAACTTAATATGTCTCCTATATCTGGTTTTTCTTCTGATCCTGCATCTGTTATTAACGCTGTTTTTATTCCGTCTATTGTGTAATTCCCTGATATCGTTTCACTTATTGATTCTTCTGTGTATAATGCATAGAAGTTATTGTTTAATGCTATGTTGTTTGGTGCTGTGTTTAATAAGTTGTATTCTCTGTTCATCATTATTATGTTATCTGCTATTGTTAATTCTACATTGTCATTCATTAATTGGTTGATCTTTATTCCTCCTAAATTTAATGCTATGTAGTTTTTTGTGAAGTTTGATATCATTCCATTGTTTACAACTACTGCATATCCATTGTTACCGTAGAATGTGTTGTTGTTTATTTCTGGCATTGCAAATTGTTGATTGATTATTATTGCATCGTTGTTGTTATCTTTGAATGTATTGCCATATACTTTTGTTGTTTTGTCATTCCCAATGACAAGTGTCGAATTCCCTTTGAATATATTGTTGAATATTTCTATTTCTTTTATTCTGTATATTGTGAATTGTGATTTTTCAAATGTGTTGTTGTTTATTGTTATAGCATATTCATTATTATCAGAATCACTATAATAATATTCACCTGTATTATAGTTATACTCAAATGCTCCTAATATGAAATTCCCTAAAATCCTATTATTTATTATTTCTATATACCCCTTCGAACTATTGCTATAATTCCTTAATAAAGATAATTGTTTTATTTTATTTCCGTCAAATATTAATTGGGGTATATTTTGATTGTCACTATACATATAATTATTTATAGATATAATATTTATATCATTATCAATAAATTCAATCTTACCATTTTGATATATAAAATATATATTACACGTATCTATAATCGAGTTTGTTATTATTATATTTGAATCAACACTATCTATCATTAAGTAAGAAATATTTGAATTATTTATTAAATTTTCATTATACAAATATCCATTAATATTTATACTTTCAATATCTGAATCTTTTATATTAAATTTAGGATTCCCTTCCCACTCTCTGTATATTTTATTAATTTTAGAACTGTTTAAATTCAATGTTCCTTCTAATATTATTCCATTTCCTATAACATTTTCTGTTGTTAAATTGTTTGCTGTTAGTTCTGAGCTTTGATCAATATTAATTCCATTTGACGAGTTTTGTATTAATATATTGCTTATTTCTACTTTTGACCCTGATAATATCAATGCTGTTTTTGTGTTTTTTATTATTACATTATCTAATTTTACTGATTCTTCTGTTACGTTGTGTAATACTATCCCTTCCCACATATCTTTCATGTCTACTCCAGTAGAGGTATAGAATTTTATGCTTTCTGAACTTCCATCTGCAATTAAGGTTCCATATATATGTATAGATTTACCTTTGGCTACTTTTATTTCTACACCTGGTTCAATTATAAGTTTTCCGAATATATTCAAATCATCATTAATAATATATGGACTATATTCTTTAGCCATTTTATATGGCAAATATAAATTCCCTGAAACTTCTTTACCTGTTATAGTTGTAACTTCGTTTATAGCTTCAATTGGTTCTGAGAAAAATGGTTCGAATATAACTTTTGATAATTCAAAATTAGGGTCATCTTCATAATCATATATTTTTTCTTTGATTAATGATGATGACGAATTTCCAAAATAATTATTTTTAACATCTATTTCACCACCTTTGGCATAATTCTCGAGTTTTATGTCATATTCTGTATGTCCAGTGATATTATTATATGATATAAGCACGGAATTGTTTTGAACTCTTAAACCATAATCTCCATTATTTGTTATTGTATTATATATAATATATGTTTTAGCGTTGTTATTTTCATAATACCCATATCTATTAATATAAATATTATTATTATTTTGTATTATATTTGAAATTACTATAGACCCATTAAATTTAACTGATAGAAAATCTTTTATTGTTGAATTTGCTATCTTATTATTATTTGATGAGAATTCAACAAAATTATTACCATATACTTTAGAGTTTTCTAAAATTGAATCGCTTAATATAAAACCACCATTCAAAATAGTTCCATTTATATAAGAATTACTTATAGAGTTTGGATTATTTATAGTTGAATCTAAAATATAACCACTAATAGCGCCACTATTTCCATATAATATACTTACTGTATTTAAGTCAACTTTTCCTCTTAAATAATTAAAAGTTGAATCTTTTATATTAGAATATCCATTAGAAACAAGCGAATTTATGACAGAATCTGAAATTTCTGCCTCTGAGTTTATTGTTAACATTCCTGAATTTATTTGGATATTTTTTAATATGTTGTTTTTTGATGCAGTAGAATCCGTCCCATAAAGTTCGTATTTTTTATCAATATTTTTTATTGGATTATATTTTATATTTGCTTTTTTATCTATAATTCCAACAAAGTTTCTATTTTCAATTTCCGTATTCACCCCTTACAAGATTTGGACAAAAAATAAGAAAGTGATATCATAAAATTGAAAAAAAGAAAGGGGTGTTTTTTATGAGAAAACGAACTAATTACGAACCAGAATTTAAGTTATCTGTTGTTAAAGAGTATCTTTCTGATGATTCATTAACTCAAAGAGATATTTGTGAAAAGTATTCTATTCCAGATTCTGTTTTTGCAAGATGGGTTAAAAAATATAAAGATTCTAATTATGACGATAATGTGTTTCATTCAAAAAAAGGTCGTCCTAGTTCTATGATTTCTGATATTTCTAAGGTTCCTCCAATTATTTACGAATCTGCTGGTATTATTAAGTCTAATTCAAATAATACTAATGATTCTG
>NZ_LBFB01000047.1:0-2925 GCF_013363285.1 Marinitoga sp. 1154
CAAAACTTTTTTTAATATTTTTTGCTTCTATTACTTTCATATTTTCACCTGCTCTTTATATTTAAAATATAAACTTAAAAGTTCCTCGTATACCTTATTATGAAATGCTTTCCAGCAATCTTTTTTTGCTTTGTTAATATAAATATTATATCTACTCAAAAAATTTTTTTTAAGTTTTTTCCAACCGGTTGGTAAGGTGTATAAATTTTGTTATAATATATAAGGACCTTTTTTCAAAACTTACTCAGAAATTTCCTGCTGAATTTGAGGGTTGGATGAATCGGTTGTGTATTCTTTATCATTATCTCCTGCAAAGAAGATTGTTGAAAATAACAGAATTCCTATAAGTATCAATATTATTATTTTTTTTCATTATCCCACCTCCCTGTTTTCATTTTACCATTTCTAACATGACTTTCAAGTGTTTTTTTATTTTTTATAAATCCTTATTTTATCAGCGTTTTATAATTTCACAATTTCACGATATTTGTAAAAATAAATATTGTTACATTTTAATAATATTATAATTTTTATTAATTTTACTTATTTTGTGCTTTTTTGTGAATGATATAATTTTTATGATTTGTTAAATAATTAAAGGAAGAATATTGGTAAATTTTTAGTAAAGATATTATTTCTCGTGTATTAAGGAGATGGTTTTAATGAAAAAAAATAAAAAATGTTCTCAATATTATAAGATTTGGTATCTACTCAATCCCGATTATTAATTATATTTATAAAAACAACATCAAAGAAGATTTGAAATATTATATTTTATTATTAAAATCAAAATGGAAAAGAGATTTTAATTCTGCTATCAAATATGCAAATAAAGTTATTTCAACAACAACAACAATATTAGGAGAGTTAGCAAGGTTTGAACTTATATCTCTTTATGTAAAAAATAATCAGTTTGAACTCGCTAAGAAAGAATGTAAATATTTAAGAGATAAATTTAATAACATTTCAGAATATGCCAGGAATTTAATGATTCCTGGTTTAAAGTTATTAAATACAAAATATAATATCCTTGATAAGGAATTTAAATCGTATTCTGATAATTATGTACAAAACAATGTGGTTAAAGCTATTTTAAAGTATTCTCAGGCAAGAGATTATATTAAGAAAGAAGATTATAACAAAGCATATGAGTTATTTATAGAAGGATATTACTCTGCAAAAAAGTTTCCACATCCTACTATGATTTGTAATGGTTTAAATGGCGCTGCATGGTGGATGAGGAATGAAGATAAAAAGAAAGCATTAGTTGCAGCTGAATTGCTTGAATATTATATTGGTTATTATTTTGAAGATCTAATGTATATTTATAACTGGCTTGATACTGTTTTTGAAGTCAGAAGAATTAATAATGATGTGAAAGCTTTTGATACTGCTAATACTATTATTCAATTAAATAAAGATGGTAGAATAAAGATTAAAAAAACTTTTTATAATTTTATTCCTGAAGTATCTGCTACAGATTATAAAATAGATAATGAATTAAAAAACTTTATTTTAAAATATAATGATTTAAAAATCAGAAAGGGAATTATAAAATCAAAAACAATAATGAAATTTATTAATTCTTATAATATAAAATACACATCCAGAAAACTTTATGCTATTAGAAATGAGTATTATAAGATATATAAAAAAAAATTATTTGGGATATCAGTAGAAAAATTTGAAAAATTAAACGAAGGAAAAATTATAAAATTATTTTTCGCAACATATACGGTATTAAAAATCAAAATTTCAAAAATCATGATAAAAAATAGTATTTTAAGACTTAATAAAAATAAACTTATTAATTTTTTTTCAATGGATTATGAGAAGATGCATTTTTTTAATATAATGTTATCAGATTTTTCAGAGAAAAATCTGATAAATAATTTGAATAATAATCTTCCATATTCTACCGAAGGTATGTCTTCTAGCGATGGCTGCTTATTTTTCATAGCAAGAAAAAAACTCATAACTGAGCTTTTAAAAAATATGAAGAATTTTAAGGAGTTTATTCTTCACTATTTTGATCTCAGTGATGAAGAAATGAAAATCTTTGATGTATTTTTGAGAAATTGTGTTCGTTATGATATCAAATGGCCTATTACTCCTTATCCAAAAGGAAAAATCCGTGATTTTGCCATTAAATATGGTCTTGGTCAAAAACGTATTGCTCTTGGTTATTACTCTTTTGAAGATGATGAAAATTTTTTGATTGATGAGATTATTGATAAATTCTTATAACAAAATCCCCGAAAACGGGGATTTTGTTAATTTAAGATTGTGTGCAGTTATATCTTTTCAATTATATAATCATCAATATTCCTTTTTTCAGAATTGATATTTATCCCTATTATATATATTTCTTTTCCTTTGTATTTTTCATAATATTTTTTTTCTTTTATTTGGTTTATTGCATCAATTGCACTTTTATCTACTTTTATTTCAAAAAGATATATCCTTTCATCAAAATCTATTACAAGGTCACTTCGTCCTAAGTTTGTTAATTCTTCTGCTTTTACATCTATTCCTGCTGATGCTATTATTTTAAATATTAATGAATGATAATACTTTTCTTCTTTTTTATGTAAGTTATATGGTATTGCACTTATTATTCTTTTTATTTCTTCTATTAATCCTTTTATGTCATTTTCTGCTATTTTTATGTATATTTCATTTACTATTTCTAATTCATCTTCTTTTAGTCCATAGTTTGCTTCTAATATTAGTTTTGAGAATGAGTTTTTTACTTCCAGATTTGGATAGTCAAGTATATATTTTTTCACTAATCCATATCTCTTTATTTCTTTGAATGTTAGATATCCTGCTTGTGTAAAGAATATATTTGCATTGGCATCTTCTATTTCTCTTGTTGAGAAATCCATTGCACTTACTATATGTTTTACAAGGTCTTCATATTCT
>NZ_LBFB01000048.1:0-2886 GCF_013363285.1 Marinitoga sp. 1154
GCTAATATCCAAGATATGAATTTATTTGCTGATTCAACCTTCCCTTTAGTATATGAATGTCTTGGCTTACATAATTTGATTTTAAATCCAAAATCTTTTGCAAATGCTTTCATTTTATAATTTATTCCTGACTTTGACCGTGTATAATTAAAATAGAAAATTATAATATATAATATAAAATATAATAATAATTAAGTATAATAATTATTAGTATGGTTTGATTTAGTTCTTGTTGTATTGTGTAGAATTGATAATTCTAATGTTGATTTAGAAAAAATATTGATATAAAATATTTCATAGAAAAACAGTTTTGAAAATATTAAATCATATGGAGAAAGATAGAGACTTTGACTAAGCTTAGAGCTTGTTAGCTGTAGTTATCATCTCCTTTTAGCATGGTTTAGAGAATTAAGCATTGAAAGCTTGTACAAAGCACGGTCGTATGTCAGAAGGAGGTGCTCTGTATGTTTACTGTTGGGATTGATATTTCATCAACTAAATTTGATGTTGCAATTTTTGATGGTAAAAAGTTTAAACATTTTGTATTTAAACAATCATATGATGAATTTAATGAATTTTTAGATGTTATTAAAAACATTAATGATGAATATATGATCGCTATGGAATCTACAGGAACTTATCATTTAGCATTAAAACAGTTTTTAAATGAAAAAGGTATTAGTGTTTTAATATTACATCCATATTCACTTAAGAATTTTATGAGGTCATTTAATCATTCAAAAACTGATAAAATTGATTCTAAAAATATCGCCAAAGCTATATACATACTTAGAGAATATGCCATTAGATCATCTGAGCCTGATGACTTAATTTTAGAATTGAGAAATTTGCTCAGAGCTAGAAAAAATATTGCTAAAAGCCTTGCATCTTTAAAAATACATTTATAAAAAACAAATGTTTTTTATAAAGAATTGGATTATTTTTAAATAAAAAACATTTAATCCTCCTGCTTGCGCAGCATGATTAAATATATACCAGAATTATTAAATTATTTCTCAGAAATGGATTCCTCTGTTCTGTTGAAATTATTATTGCGATATCCAACATTAAAATCCATTTTAAAGCATAAAAGAAAAGTTACAAATTTACTTGCTTCAGCAAATGTATAAAAGTTGGGCTTTTATACATTGATATTTGACCATTTACTATTATTTTTAAAATATCAATCTAAATCAAATATTATAATTAAAATGATTTTTCGCGAAGCGATGCTTCTGAAACAAAGAAAAGGCTTTAAATGTTATTAATGATTTAAACCATTCAATTGGTATAAAACACGATTCTTCTGCTATATTAATTAAATCGAAAATAGAATTAATTAAAAACCATATAGAACAAATAAAAATACTCGAAGATGAAATAGAAAGAGTTTCAAATGAAATTTTTAATAATTTTAATATGAATATTTAAAATGAGTATTTTGATGGCAATAACAGTAATAATAACAAATATGATGACAATAAAAATTACTATAATCATGGAGATAACATAAATAAAGAGAAAATAGATAAAGAGAATCCATATTATCAAGTGTATAAAGCAATAATTTCTATTCCAGGCTCAGGTGAATTAGTAACTCCACTTACAATTATATCAGAAATAGGAAACATATCTCGTTTTGAAAGTAAAAAACATTTTGTCTCATATATAGGGCTTGATCCAACAATTTCCCAATCAGGAAAATACAGAAAAAATAAAAAAATATCAAAAAAAGGGAATAGCCATTTAAGACATATATTTTCATTATGGGCCATAAGAGTTTTAAAATACATACCAGAATACAAAGAAAAATACAACGCTTTAATTAAAAGAGGGAAACCAAAAAAAGTTGCCCAAACAGCAATAACAAGAAAATTGGCAGAATTAGTATATACATTATGGAAAAATAATACTGAATTTAATCCAGAATATTTAAAACTTAAAACAGCATGATTGCTTTAAATATCACACAAAACCTAAACTAATTTACAAAAAACAAATAGTTTAGTTTGAATTATTGCAACATTGTTTGCTGTAAAAAGTGTAGTTTTTTTACAAAATATCAAAAAATAATTTATTATAATTTTTATATTTTATCTCTTGACTTTTTAGAGAATACAGCAAAATGGTGAAATTTAAGGAAATGGAACGAAAGAATGCGGGTTTGAGGTGTATTAACATAAGTTAGCCGGAAAAATGTGTGGCTAACTTCTTAATATACTAATGCATATAACTATTGATTTTACTAACTTTTAGTGGTATAATATATATGAAAACCACTAAAAGGAGATGGCATGATGTTCGTTAAAATATCAAAGGTGAAAGGGAAAAAGTATTTAAGAGTAATGGAAAGTGTGAGAGAAAATGGCAAAGTAAAGCAGCATACTGTTATAAATTTTGGAAATATTGAAAAATACAGTAAAAAAGATGTTGAAAAGATGATAGAAAAATTACTAAAAATATTTGAAATAGATGAATACGAAAAAATAAACGATAATTTAATGGAAGAAGTAGCCAGAAGAAATTTTGGAGTAAAAGTAGTAGTAAATAAAATATTTGAAAGATATGAAATGAAAAGATTTTTTGAAAGGCTTGATAAGAATATAGAATATAACGTGGAAGAGATGTTAAAGATAACGGTAATGAACAGAATAATAGAACCAAGAAGTAAATTAAAAATATTCAATAATCTAGAATATTTTGGATATAAAGGGATAGAAAAAAGCGAAGGGAAAGAACTTGATGAAAATGAAGTAATGCGGCTTGACCCCCGAAAATTAGACAAAAAATAAGTAAATCTCATTTTTTCACAGAAACGAAAAAATCAGAAAAATCATAAGACAAAATAAAATCATTGAAATTATCATTAAAAAGATAAAAAACGAA
>NZ_LBFB01000005.1:0-111824 GCF_013363285.1 Marinitoga sp. 1154
TATTTTCTATTTTATTTTCCACTTTTATTTCTTCTATTAATTTAAAATCTGTTTTTTCGCTTTTTTCATTTTTTCCCGCTTCTATCATTTCTTTTAATTCTTTTACTTCTTTTTTTATCCCTTCTGGTAATTCCTTTTCTTTTCCTATTAATTCTTTTATTATTTTATTTACTTTATTTATTTCTTTGGTATTTTTTGAAAAAACAACACTTTCCAGAAAAATTTTTCTGGAAATTTTTAATTTATCATTATTAAAATTTTTAACATTATTATTTTTTTTCATAAGATTCACACTGAAGGATTTAAATTTGAAGTTTTTTCGTACAGGTTTTAAGTTTTTCCCTAATGGGATTTTTTTTATTTTATTAGAAGATTTTTTTGGTAAGTATATTTTTTTTATACTAATTGAAAGTTTCTTTATAAGTATATTATTATTTTTTTCTAATGTATTGTTTTTATTATTAACTATATATTCATTAATATTAAATTTTTTTGAATTCGTGATTTTTTCTATCTTTTTATTTTGTTTGACACTAACTTTGTTATTTAAAACATTTGATATTAATAAATTCGTTGTCATTTTTTCCCTCCTATTTGTTTTTCACCTCCCCTATTTTTGAAATAACATTTGCAGCTTTTGTTGGATTAATTTGGGCTAAAGCCTGTATTATTTCCGCTGCTGTATCAGAAGGTAATATAAGTAAAGCATTTACAATTAAATCAATACTCACTTCATCCCTTGATAAAGCTACTGCTATATTTGCAGGAGTCGAGGAGGCAAACCATTCTGCAAGTTTATTAATTCTATATTTATAATCTTCAAAAACCTTTTTTTCTTCTTCAAATAATTTTTTTTCATTTTCAAATACTTTTTTTGCTTCTTCCAATTTATTTGAATCATTTTGAATTTGAATTGAAAGTTTTTTCAATTCTTCCAATTGATTTTTTATTTGTTCACTTTTCAAATCCAACTCTTTTAATCTTTCATCAATTAATTTTTCTTGTATAATGTATGCATTTCCTACATCTAAATACTCATATTTTACTTTATCTTTGAGAACAGGAACTTTTTGTAGCATATATGCCACAAAACTTTTCCAATCTTTATCTATACTAAGATTTAGTATTTTTAATCTATTAAATTCAAAATTAATGTAAACGAGAGAAATTATTATTAAAGTTATAAATATTGACCAAAAAAATAAGGAAATCAGTCTTTTTAATCTTCCAGATTTTTTTTCTTTATCTTTAGCCACGTTTTTCACTCCTTTTGATTTTTATTCAATGTATAGTATATCAAATTTTTTCAAAATTTTTAAGTTTTTTCATCAATATATACTATATTAATAAATACTATAATCTATTATTGTATAAAAAAAAGGGCATAATTGCCCTTTTATCAGAATACAGGACCAAAACCAAATGTCCATTTAAATTTATTATTTGTATCAAATGCCCCTTCAAATCGAATTGGACCAATCATTGGTAATGTTAATTTCACACCTATTCCATATGACCATAAATATTCTTTTGTTAAATCCACATTATTTGCATTTCCTATATCAAAAAATAAATATAAATCAACGGGGACGTTCTCTCTGTTTAATTGATACTGAATTTCTGTATTATTTAATGCCATCATATTTCCTGTTCTGGTTGAAAAATCATATCCCCTAATAGTATACATTCCACCCAAATAATAATCATATAAATCAAAATCATCTTTCACATAACCTAATTTAAACCTATTTGCAAAAGTAAATTTATAATATGTTTTGAAAATTTTATTTTCCATATATCCACCATAATAATATTCATTAGTATTTAATGTGTTCAATCCGCCAAATATCTGAACATTGTTATATAGCCCATTATAAGGTCTGAACGGATAATCAAGTCGCGAATATGTATATCCGATTCCGCCACTTATTTGCTTTTTTTGTAAAATAGTTTTCGAATTAAATTTTGTTTCGGAATAACTAAAATTCATATTTATATTATTAAAATCATCTATATTGTAATTAGGAGATACAGAAAAAGATATTTTATTTGAAACTGTTGCTTCTCCACTTATATTTTCCTGAGGTATCCCCACATTTTCATCGTACATTCCATATTTTAAATCTGTTTTAAATGAAAATTTAGAACCATATAAATTCTTTATTCCATATCCTCCATTAAAAATATACGTATTGGATAACGGATTAATATTGGTCGAAATGTTAAATGTCTGTCCAAATCCAAACGGATTAGCCCACTGAAGCTCTATCTGGCCAAGAAATCCCATATACCATGGTGCGTTTTCTGGCATTGTATATGTTACTCCTCCAACAAATTTCCCTGGCTTGTTTTTCTCGGTAATGTCTATTTTAAAATCCACTTTATCTCCAATTTGATTATAAGGATATATATTAACTTTTCCAAAAAAGCCTGTTCCTGATAATGCATAATATGTATCCTGTATATCCTTTGTTTTTATAACTTTACCTGAAGTTAATTTTATCGCCGGTTTTATCAAATAATCTTTTGTTTTCTTCTCTGGATTAACGTTTATAGTTATTTCTCCAACTTTATATTCTATTATTTTATATACTAATTTATTAGTTTCATATTCTACATTTATATCAACAAATGGATATCCTAATGTATTATAATAATCTTTTAAACTTTTTAAGCTATGTAATATCTCGATGTTTGTAATTGTTGAATTTTCAGAAATTTTAGATTGCTTTAATTTATTTAAAATTTCAAACTTTTGAATACTCTCATTTCCATCAATATCTATTTTATTTATCAAAGATGGTTTTTCAAGTATTTTTCTTAAATTTCCTGATAAAACTATTGTTAAATCTCCACCTGGTGTTTTCTCAATATTTATAGGTTTTATAGATATTTTTGTATCTTTAGAAAAATACGGAAGCTGTTGTAATGACTGAAATATTCTTTGAATATCTTCAATTTTAGGATATGTTGCTTTTACATCTGATCTGAATAAGAAAAATTTATCTTCCCAATCTTTTCTAAAATTAAATCCAAATACCTTTTTTAATTCTTTTTTATCTATTTGTTTTATTTCTCCATCTAATTCTATATCCCATAAATCATATTCTTTTATGACATAAACCAGAGTATTTTTATCTGATTCCATTTTAGAATTTATTTTTGTTGCCTCTAATGTTATTCCATCTGCATTTAATTTTATATTGCTGAATACTTCTATATACATATAACCATTTTCATTATAATATTTCTTTATTTCTTCTAATCCTTTTTTATATTCATTTATATTTAAAGGTTTGTTTTTTTCTGTATATACTTTTGTAGCTATTTTAGATAAATCAAGCAATTTATCTCCTAATACTTTAAATTTAACGTTTACAACTTCAGGATTCAATTTAAATATAAATTTTAGCTCTTTTTCATCTTCTAAATAATTGTATGAAATAGATGAAAAATACGGATATTTCTTTTGAATATTATCTATAGCCAGCTTTATATCTATATCACCAACTAATGAATTATCTGTTATATCATATTCTGATAATACTTTTTTTAATTCATTTTCAATAAATGATATTTTTCCATTTGTACTTTCAAAGACAACTTTTTCTACTGTCATTAATGAAAAAATATTGATAAAAAGGCTTAAAACTACAAACAATAGCAACTTTTTTTTCATTTAACTACCTCCTTAATTTGTTTTTCTAACTCCATTATATATTTTTTTATTACCAATAATTCTCTTGGATTTGTTATATCAAAGGTTTCATTCAAATACTTTGTTTCTATTTTATATCCGTTTTTTAAGAAAAACCTTGTTATTTCCCATGAAAATCCATTACTTCTATTTAAAAGATTTAATAACATTTCTGTTATATTTCCAATTGGTTGACAATCTATGTGCTTTAGATTAAATTCTGCTATAACTGTAGTTCCTTTATTTTTTTTAGAATATATTTTAAAATATCCTCTTGTTATCTCAGCTGAATATTTTAAAAAAGACAACCCAAGACCAAACTTTTTCTTTCTTTGTTTTTTAGTTGTATAAAATGGATCAAGTGCTTTTTTTATCTCTTCTTCACTCATCCCTTTTCCATTGTCCGCTATACAAAATCTAAATATATCTTTTGTTTCAATTATTACTAAATATCCGTTATCTCCTCCAGATTTAATCGCGTTCTCACATATATCCAGTATATGATCACTAATAGTTCTCAATGTTGCCAAATCGGTATCACCTTACTTTCATATATAGCTTTTTTAAAATTATGGAAATTTCTTTTGTTTGCAATTATTTTAC
Organism: Marinitoga sp. 1154; assembly: GCF_013363285.1. Taxonomy (NCBI): domain Bacteria; kingdom Thermotogati; phylum Thermotogota; class Thermotogae; order Petrotogales; family Petrotogaceae; genus Marinitoga; species Marinitoga sp. 1154. Next base: position 4,301 of record NZ_LBFB01000005.1, read on the forward strand.
ACGATGGCTTTAGTTGATCTGGTATATGCGCATCTGTATTAATAATAAATTTCCGAAATCCAACTTTTTTAGCTCTTTTCATTTCTTCTTCTGACTTTATTTCAACAGCATCCATATTTATGGTTTCCGGCGGAATGCCCAGATTTGTTATCAAACCATTATATCTGAAAATATGTGCCGGAATAAATAACGAGTTATATTTTTTAGATAATTTGTATATTTTTTCTATAGGTAGATTTGTAGCACTTCCAAAATATGGAGTTTCAATTATTTTTTTAAATTCACCTTTTTCATCACACAAAATTTGGTATCCTAATTTTTCCTGATCATAATCTTTTATTATTAAATGTTTTTCTATAATTTCACCAAATTCTTCTGCATCTTCTATATTTTCAAAATAAACTAAAATATGCACTTCTTCTCTGGTTGTAACTTCTATTCCGGGTATAACTTTTATATCTGTTCTTTTTAAAGTTTCTGAATATAGTCTTATATGCCGTGCTGTGTTATGATCTGTTATTGAAATCCAATTAATCCCATTTAAATACTCCAGAAAAATATCGGGTGTCATTGTTATATTTGCGCATGGAGAAATTACAGTATGTATATGAAAATTTCCATAAAATTCTGCCATTTTATTCCTCTCTTAATTCATTATATATTATTCCTGCAGTTTTAAATATATCATATTTGCTTTTTAATAGATTTATTTGATTCTCTTTTGCTTTTTCTATAGTTTCTTCTTCGTATTCAAATCTTTCTGGTATTATTATTGTGTTTGTTTCAACAATAGAAGCTACTGCTACAATATTTGGATGTGTTTGATGGGTTAACCATATTGAACAAGAAGGGGCGTTACGCATTATTTCACTGAGTAAATCACCTATATATCCATTTTTTATTTCAACATTTTCATTAAATATATATACTTTTTCAACATATCCATTTTTTAATATTTTTGACAATTTCATTTTTTCACCCCGTTGTTTTAATCTTTATAAAATAACATTTCTATTATTACTCCTTTTCCTTTTTCTGAAATTATTGTCATTTTATCCGAAAACCTTTTCATATTTGGAAGGCCCATTCCCGCACCAAAACCCTGAGATCTGACGTCCTCAGAAGCTGTAGAAAATCCTTCTTGCATTGCTAATTCAACATTCTCAATTCCTTTTCCGTAATCTTTAACCAATAATCTTATATTATCTTCAAAAATCCAACAATATATTTCACCATATGAATTTGAATGTATCACTACATTCGCTTCCGCTTCATATGTTGATATGGAAATCTTTCTAATTAGTTTTTCATCTATACTTTTATTTTTTAAAAAACTTTTTAATTTTGTTGCACCTATACCGATTTTTTGTATATCATTATAGCTTATTTCAAATTTAAACGATATTTTTTTGTCATCTAATATTTCATCTGTTAATTTAGAGATATATTCCTGGTCTAATATTTTTTCTCTTCTGTTATCATGAATGTATATTGTACCGAGTTTTTCAAACAACCACGATATAATATCGTATTTTGTAACTATACCTATAACCTTTTTTTCATCATTTATTACCGGATATCTTCCAAAATTGTATTTTCTTGATATTTGTATAAAATCGGCCAGAGTATCTTTTTCATTTAACACTTTAACCTCTTCTGTCATCCATTTTATCACAGGATCTTTTAAATTGCCTTTTTCCAATACATTAATTATATCTTCTATACTTATAATACCTTCTATTTTCAACCCTTTTTTGACAACTGGCAATCCTGAAATTTTTTTTATTTTCATTATATCTTTTACCTGTTTAATAGAAGTTTCTGGAGTAACAACAATAACTGGTGAAGTCATTATTTCTCCGATTTTCGTATCTGAAAACATTTCTAAAATTGTTTCCAATAATTTACTTTCTTTATTTTTATTTTTCATTTTCATCAACCTTGTCTGTTTCCATTGCATCTTTTATCCCATATTTGTATAATTTTGCACATGTATAATACATAGAATAATCTGTTGTTAAAATAGGAATTTCACATTCTTCAATTATTTTTAAAAATTTTTGCGGTATTACTTTGCCTCTAACAAATAAAACAGCACTCGCATCAACCACTGAAGCTGTTGTTAATGTTTGAGGAGTTGCTAAACCTGTTATTATCAACATATTTGGTTTCGAAAAAGCTAAAAAATCACTCATTAAATCTGATGCTCCGGCATATTCTATTTCTATATACTTTGCGCCTTCTGGAGAATGTATAAATCTTGCATTTATTTTATTCATTAACTCTATTAAAGTCATCTTAACAAATCTCCCCTATATTCAAATTTTAAAAATGCTTCATATGTCCATGGCAATTTCTCTTTAAATATTTTAGCCAATACTATTGCATATTGTTGTATCTCCCATTGAGCATGAGAATCTGCTCTGAGATTTAAAAAATTCATTAAACTTCGTGTGTTTACCGTCCAATAAAATTGTGTATATTGTCCAACAGGCAAAACCATTCTTGCCATTTCACGGGAGACACCCATATTCAATAATTTTTTATAATTTTCATATGCTTTATTATAAAAACCTTCTATTATATTTATTGCTTCATCAAATAATTTAGCATCATTTGTTTTTATTGATCCTTGTTTGTTTCTAGTATCCTGTATTCTTATGTGATCCGGAATATAAAATTCTTCTGAATATTTAGTTGTGTACCTACGTGAAATTTCATTATAACTTCCTATTCTATGTCTCATCCACTGCCTTGCAATGAAAATAGGTGTTTTTACATGAAATGTAAAAACCTGATGCTCAAATGGGCTATGATGCTTATGCTCCATTAAATAGAAAATTAATTTCTTATCTCTATTATTATCAGATAATTCTTTTCCATATGAAACTCTTGCAGCTCTTACCGCTGCTTTATCATCACCAAGTATATCTATTAATTTTATAAATCCTTTATCCAGAACCTTTTTTTCATTCATTATCCTCACCTTCTTTACTAACTTTTAAAAGAAAATCTTTTTCTTTTCTTTCTTTTCTTTTTTCATAATAAATTAAAATGCTTATTGAAATTATAATAAATAATATTATTGGTAAAACATAGTTTAAAAACACTTCTATTTTTACTTCTGTTCGTAAATCAGAAAGTGCTTTCTTAGCTTCTTCTGAAATATTAGCATCTAATGTCACGGCCTTGTTTAAGGCAATTCTTGCCAATGTTTTATATTTTTCTCGATCAACTTTTAACATTGATAACGCCCATTTTGACATTACCCTTGAACTTTCGGATTTATATTTTAATGCTTTTTGATAATAGTTCATTTTCTGAATATTTGTATCTGCATAATCCCCTAATAATTCATATGTTAAAAATAATATTCCCGCATTTCTTGAATTACTAAGAATTCTTTCAGTTAATATTTCTTTTGCAAAATCTTTATTACCAATTTCAAAAAAATATTTTGCAATTAATAATAATATATTTTCTTTGTTTTCAGGTTCTTTTAAATAAATTCTAGCTATTTTTTCAAAAATTTCTTTATCCTCTTTTTCCTTTTTTAATTGACTTGATATTATCAAAAATGTTTCAACTATTTTTTTATTATCCGGGAACTCCAGAACACCTTTTTTTATAATATTATAAGCTTCTTTTTTATCTCCATATATATTGGACTTATATAAAAAATTCGCTTTATAATAAACGGTAAATGGGGCTTCCCCCATTATATTTTCAATATCTTTAATTTTGTTTAATATTATTTTAGCCAACTTGGGATCCCCTGTAATTAACCACTGGCTATATTCAAATTCTAAAAGTAAGCTTTTTATTAGCAATGATTCAGGATATCTTATTTTTAATTCCTCAAACCTTTTTATTGGCTCAATTGTAGTTTGATGATTTATAGAAGACATCGTATCAAAAACTTTTTTTTCCACTATAGCTAACTCAGTATTATAAGTAACCCTTAATTCATTGGCAGATTTCAAATATCCGCTGTATCCTGTTTCTAAATATTTTTTTAAATACCCAAATATTTTTATATTTATTTTGTTATAATTAATCATTTTATCAGAATCAAAGGTTTTTATATAAAATTTTCCTATATCCTCGCTGAATATCGTTGTAATAGATATCATTATAACAATTATTAATATTTTAAATTTTTTCATAACGTTTTTATTCCCCCTGAACATATGCATGAATTTTTATTTCATCATTTATATTCATAACACGAACACTACTTAATCCTTTTTCAGGACTTAATAATTTATTATTAACTCTTATAGAAACTCCAGAATATAGCATCTTTCTTGCAATAACTACTCCCGAACTTTTTGACTCTTCAATTAATTTTTTTAATTTAACTATTTTTTTTCTATTTTCTTCAACTCTACTTTTTATAGTTGTCGCTCTATCTATTAATTTTTTTAAGTATAATACAGTTTCATTTTTTATTTTCATCTGCTTTATTTTTTTTAATAACGAGTTGATTTGAGGGGTTATAGCTTTTAACTCTGTAGTATCTCGTTTTGTAATTTCAATTAGATTTGTATATTCTTCAAATAATTTTGGATCTACACCTACATCTATTTCTGTAGAAACACCCATTGGACTTCCAAGATAATATGCTTCTACCTTTTTTAATGCTTTTATATGCCCTCCCACAATTCTGCTATTATATCCATCCAATATTACCTCTTTTGCAGAAAGAACTTTACAATTAATCATTGCCTTATCTATTTGAATCTTTTCTTCTGCTTCTAAAATAGCATTTTCTGCAAATTTTGCAATTATATTTTTAGCCTTTATATATCCTTTATTTCCACCTTTTATACCATTAACTTTTACCATTTCTTTAGAAAATACTTTAGCTAGTTCCACTTCTCCATATATTTCAATATCACCATCTGCTTCAACAATAAAATCAGGTCTTACAGAACCTGTTATTATCACTTTACCTGGAAATTGTATATTTCCTGTATTAAAATCAACATCTCCTCTAATTTCATATACTTCTTCTATTTCAATACGTACAGTACCATCTATATCCTTATTTATTTTCAATTCTCCTGACGATGTAGCTATAATATTGCCTTCTTCATCCTTTTCAACATTTTTTCCTAACACAACCTTTGCAGGATTTCCCGGAAGACCTGGAATTTTTTGTCCATAGACATCTTTCCCAGGCTTTCCTAATTTTGGCGGATGTATAAATCCTATCTTTTCGCCTATTCGTACCGTTACAATATTTTTAGCAAATTCTCTGAAATCTATCTTTTCATTATTTTTTATTTCCTTCTTTTCTTTTTCTAATTTATACAATTCAACATAACCTGATTCTCCTCTTTCTGGCATTGTTGCTTCCGCTACGACTATAGATTCATTATACGTGGGATTTAAAGCCAAACTTCTTAAAATATCATATTTAATACCGTGTTTTACTCCTGCTGAATGAAGAATCTTTAATAACTCACCATCAGTAGGAATTCTTCCATCATATATTAAAGTCATGTATGCTCTAAGTTTATCTTCAGACACCTTTATTTTGGTTATAGCCATTCTTTAGTCCCCCAAATTCTTTTTTAGTATCAATAAATTACCTTCTTCATTTATATCTTTCCACATCATTTCATCAAAAACCTGAGTTATTATATGAACTCCCAGACCGTGATCCTTTATATCTTCAAGATCTCTGGATTTTACGCTGGATTTGTCGATTTTCTCACCAAAATCGCGGATATAAACACTAAAAATATCATTTACAATTTCAAATTTTATAAAAATTTTCCTATTCTCGTCAAACTTGTAAGTATGTTCTATTACATTTGCCACAGCTTCATTTAAAGCAAGTTCCATAAAGAATATTTGCTCTTCTTCGTTATAATCATTTAACTTTAAAAAGTATTTCATTGCTTCTCTAAGAATTTTTATATATTTTGTTCTGCTCATTATTTTTAATTCAATACTTTCTAAATTTTTCATAATATCCCCCTAAACAATTATAATTTTTGATTTCCAGTTTCCTATTTTGTTTCTTCCGTTTTTTATATTAAAATCTTTCGCTATTTCTCTTCGCATTATTATAATCTTTGGTTTTAAATATTTTAATACTTCTATTCCATATTCATAAAGATATCCAGGATATAAATCTTCTGGAATTTTCAGCAAATCTTTATTCATTAATTCTGTAAAATCAAAATCAAGCATTTTGAATAATAGTTTTTTTCTTTTTTCTAAGGATTTTTTTCTGATATTTTCTGCTTCTATTAAGGAATATTCACATCCACAATATTGTTGCCTATATATATTATTTATTTTACAAAATTTTGCTCCTTCTGAAATTGCATTATTTGATCTAAAATTGTTATAATAAAACTTTATGTTGTATCTTTTTTCTAACTCTTTAGCAATATTTTTTATATCTTCATGATTTTTTCTTGGACTGGATAATAAGGTAGTTGAGAATATTTCATATCCATTTTTTTTAGCTTCAATAACTGTTTTCTCCATTCTCATATACATACACTTATAACATCTTTTTTGTTCGTTTTTCACATCAACATTTTCCATAGAATCTAAAAATTCTTTATGGTTATAATCTATTGACTTTTCGTCGAAATTCCACATTCCTTTCAATTTTAAAAAGGCCTCATATCTTCTTTCATATTCTTCAAATGGGTATATATTTGGATTATAAAAAAAAGTTGTATATTCTATATTGTTTTTCTTTAATTTTTTATGAGCTAATACTAAATCTGGAGCACAACAAACATGTAAAAATATTTTCAAAATTCAACAACTCCCTTTATTTGTTTTATTTGAGAACTGTTAATTCCTATTTTTCTTAATTCTTCCAGATTTTCAATTCTTTTTATTTTTCTATAATTTATTATTTTTTTAGCACTCTTTTCTCCAATTCCAGGTAATTTTATTAATTCTTCATATGAAGCTGTATTTAAATTTATTTTCTCAACTGTTCTTAATATATATATACTTTGAGATATATAAAAATATTTCTTTATTTTTTGATATGTTTTCTCCCCAATTCCAGGAACTTTTTTCAAATCTTCAATAGAATTAAAGCCATATTCCTCTTCATATTTTTTTATTTCAGTTGCTTTTTTTATCCCAATTCCAGGAATTTTAACAATTTCATCTATTGTGAAATTCGATAAATCAATTTTTTCATATTTACTATACTGTATATCTCTACTTTCCTCATTATTAAACAAATATATTAATAATGCTATTAAAAAAATAATTATAACTATAATTACTTTATTCATTCTCATTCTCATTTTCATTTTCCCCAACTAATTCAAAACTTTTTAAAAATCTATCTTTAACACTTAGTCCTGTAAGTTGTAATATTTTCTTTTCATCTATTCTTTTCAAATATTTCTTTGCATTTTCAATTTCTGAAAACAATCCAGAACAAATAGCAAAATAATTTTTACCACTATTTTTAAATCTTCCTCTATATACAAACACCGGCAACCCTGCATTACGTAAAGTCAAAGCCGTAAAAAACGCATCCTCTTCTGTTAAGTACAGTCTCAGTTGAACTGTATAGACCTTTTGTATTCCAAAATTAAATGATTCTGAATAAAAAGAATATAAATTTGTTGCTACTTTTGTTAAAAAATATTTTTTTTCATGTTCTAAAGAATCAATACTTTGAAAAAATGCTTCTTTTTCATTTAATAATTTAATTCCTCCATTTTCCGAATTTTGAAAACTACTTTTTGCTTTTTTTATTAAATAATACATATCTACTTTTTCTTTTTCTATTATACCTTTTGGTTTTATATTAAGAAATTTTTCTATTTCAACAATATTTAAATCTTCATTTAAATTACTTTTTAATTTATTATTTTCAGTTTTTTTAGTATCCGGTACTTTTTTTAATTCATTAATCTTGATTTCAAGATTTCTTATTTTATATTTTAAATATAACGTATATGAGGTAGTTATGGCCAATATTGTTGGAATTATTATTAATAATATGGTAATCACAATCAAAGTCCAATTTTTTTGTTGTCTTCTCATCACAAATATCCACCTCTAAAATATTCCCTTACTTCTTTTAAAATATTTTTTAATTCATCATATGGAATCATATATTCTATAATCTTTCCAGATGATGTAAAAAGAGCAAAATTGTTATTACAATAAAATTCCTTAAAATCTATGTGCTCAATCAATTTATATGGAACATTAAAATTATTTATAATTTCTTTTTCAATTTTTTCAAACGTTTCAAAATCTAAAAAGCCATAATACCATGATATATATAGTTCGATTATAAAACTTATTGCGAAAATTTGAGTATAATTTTTGTTAAACCCGGATTTTTTATTATAAAATAACTTTATTATTGTTTCGCCCGGAAAAAATTTATGTTCATTTTTTATGTAATATATCCATTGTTTTAAAGAATAAAAAATAAAATCTTGTAAATCTATATCTGAAAAATTCATTTTCGAATAATTCAATGCGAGTTTTGAAATTTTTGAATTTAGTATTTTTCCTATTATGTATGGTATAACAAACATATTTTTTACTTCCTGATTGGAGAGTGTTTCAAATAATATAGTATCTATAATTATTTTATTCGGATATCCCTTTTGAATTAAATAATCTTTTTTCCAATTGAAATTTAAAAAAAATTCTCCCTTAATTGGAAGCATTATAGCAGAACTTATTGTAGTCGGAAAAAAATTATACTTTTTAATACCTAAATTTTCAAGAATATATCCAGAAAATTCTAAAACACTATACCCACCAAAAATATTCACAGAATTTATTTCATATTCTGAAAGCTTTAATATTAAGGTCAAATATTTATCTAAACTTTTTAAACTTTCATTTCCAATCAATGATATTGCATTATTAATATTTAATTTATTTATTAACTCTATTTTCTTGTCAAAAATTATATAATTATTATATTTTTTGTCATTGATATATTTTTTAAAATGATTATAATCAATTATAATTTCAACATTTCGTACATCATCTATTTCAAAAAAAGTTTTTTTCAATTTGGTCACCTCAAATATTCAATCCATCAAACAAATTACTTATAACTTTTTCATTTATTTGAGAATTAAAACCTCCTTCTTGAATGATTAGCTTTGGTATATTTAAATATGATAACATTTCTCCTATTTCTTTGTAATCTTCATCCTTTAATTTAAATGATGTTGAAATATCTTTTTCATGCGTATTGCTACCAAAAGGGATTATAATAAAGTCCGGATCAAAATCTTCTATTTCTAAAAGTGCTTTTTCTAAAACACGTAAATATACTCTTCCATTTATATTATCTTTTAAAGGGAAATTAATGTTATAACCCTTTCCATCTTTTTCACCAATTTCCCATTCAAAACCTGAAACATAAGGATAATGTGTTGATGGATTTCCATGAATACTAATAGTCAAAACAGTATTATCCTCATAAAAAATTTCCTGCGTACCATTACCTGCATAAAAATCCAGATCAAGGATTGCTATATATATATCGCCGTTTTTTTGGAGATATCGCGTTGCAAGAGCTGCATTGTTAAAGTATGATCCCCCTCCACAATATGATAGCCCGGCATTATGCCCCGGGGGTCTGGAACAAGAATATACCAATTCTTCCCCCTCAAGCATTAAGGTTGCACCTGTTAAACTACATTTTGCACTTATCCATGCCATTTCAAATGTGTTTTTGCTAACAGGTGTTTTTGTATCTATACAAAAGTCATATCCAAACATTCTGGGAAAATATTCCTGATTGTTTTCTAAAGTATATTGTTTTTCTTTCAACCAATTTATATAATCAGATGAATGAACAAAATATAAATACGATCGCGGAAAATCTTTTGCCCCTATAACAATATCACCATATTTTAATTGTAATACTTCTTTTATTGATTCTATTCTCCCGGGCTTATCCATGTTTTCAATTAATTTAAATCCATCAAATTCACTTTTAGGAGAATAAAAAACATGTCTTGGATCATAAACTATTTTCATAAATTTTCCTCCATTTCGGAAATGAGATTAATTCTCTTTTCGTGTCTCCCTCCCTCAAAAGACGTTTCTAAAAATGTATCTACAGTCCATTCTGCAAGTTCAAACCCCATTGTTCTACCGCCCAATACCAACACATTAGCATTATTATGTTGTCTTGCAAGTTCTGCCATTTTTGGATAATAAGCCAAAGTAGCCCTTATTCCTTTAACTTTATTTGCTGCAATAGACATACCAAGCCCTGTTCCACACATTAAAATTCCATAATCTGCTTCTTTGCTAACAACTTTTTCACACACTTTTTTTGCATATATTGGATAATCCACTCTATCTTCTGAATATGGACCTTCATCTATAACTTCAATTCCTTTATTCTTTAAATATTCTTTTATATGTTCTTTCATTTTATAAGCTGCATGATCAGAACCTATTACTATTTTCATCTTCAATCACCTCTTTTATCAATATTTTTCCTATAATTTTTAATTTTTCATTAAATATTAAAATGATGTCTTCTCCTGAATCGTCCTTTGAAATAAGGTTTAATATTTTTGCTGAACTAACCAATTTAATTTCAGAAATACATTCTATATATCTAGGTTTACTATATAACTCAATTTTTCCTTTTTTGTATTCACCATTAATTTCTATAATACCAGAATTCCCTTTACGTGTAATTTTTATACCTCGAGATTTTCCGGATAATTCTATAACTCCTTTTTTTTCAAGAGATTTTAAATGAGAATAAACCGTTGAAACGCTTTTCAACTCAAAATATTCTTTTATTTCTCTCATAGATGGAGGATATCCCCTTAATTTGATATAAAATTCTATATATTCTAAGATTTTTTTTTGTTTTTCTGTAATTTCCTTCATAAAATTTTTATTTCTCCTTATACATCAAATATTACTCTTAATTTCTCCTTATTCAAAACTTTGGGGTATACTACCCCTTTTATTTCTACATTATTTCTTAATTCAATTATTTTAGAATAATATACCTTTATCTGATCTTTTTCTACGTCTACTTTTGAAGGAAATTGATTTTCTTTTATTTTATTTAAAGAATAATTCCCTATATCAAATATTATATCATCTATATCTTTTTGATTAATGTAACAATTATACTCACTTTCCAAACCACCAACTAACGGTTTAAAAATCTTATTCAATGAATCAAAAAAATCCTCTAAAATTTCTTTTGTGTTTTTTCCTGATATTTCAAACATCATATCTGCTATATGATTTAATTCTTCACTCATCCTCTATCACCACAGCAGCATCTGCAACCATATCTTCTTTATCCAATCTAATTGCTCTAACTCCTATTGCGTACCTACTCAATGTTGATATTGTAGAAACTTCTTCTCTTATTGCTTTCCCTAATCTGGTAAATACTATTATATGACTTTCTCCTGTGACAGTTAAAGCTTTTACTATATTTCCTATACGCGACGTACTTTTAACGCATTTTAACCCTATTCCACCTCTATTTTGCAATCTAAAATCTTCAAAATTCACACGTTTGGCAAATCCATATTCTGTAATCAGTAACATGCTTTTGTTTTCATCTACTTTTACAGCATTTACTACATTATCATTTTCTCTGAGTTTTATTGATTTTACTCCTGAGGCGGCTCTTCCCATAGGTCTAACATCTGATACTTTAAATCTTAAACTCATTCCTTTTTTACTTATCACCAATACTTCATCCTTATCTTCCACGATAAGAGCATCTATTACCATATCATCTTCTCTAATTGTTATCGCTTTTAATCCATTTTTCCTGATATTAGAAAATTCTTTTAATGATGTTCTTTTTACTACCCCATTTTTGGTAAATAACATAATATATTTATTCTCAATATCTTTTTCATTTTCAATTGGGATTATTGTTTTTATTTTTTCATCATTATCTAAATATAAATATGAACTTATGTGTTTTCCCTTAGTTTCTTTTTTACTCTTTTCTATATTATACGCATGAAGCTCAAAAGCTTTTCCCTTTGAAGTTATAAATAAGAGTCTTGATAAACTATTTGTTTGTAAAACCTGGATAATAAAATCATTATCAGATTTTTTTATAGCTTTTGATCCTTTTCCACCTCTATTTTGAACCTTATATTCATCACTTTTCATTGCTTTTATATATCCCCATTGAGTCAATACTATTACAAGATCTTCTTCTTCAACATTATCCATTTCTTCTACTTTAGATCCTTGATTTGTTATTTTAGTTCTTCTTTCATCACCAAATTTCATTTTTACTTCTTCTAATTCTTTTTTTATTACTTCTAACATTCTTTCTTTATTGTTTAAAATTTCCATAGCTTCTTTTATTTTTTTTGTTAATTCTGAATATTCTTTTTCCAGTTTCTTCCCTTCCAATTTAGAAAGGCTTATTAATCTCATATCAACAATCGCATTCGCCTGCTCTTTTGTAACATTTATTATTTCCATCAAACTATTTATAGCATCTTCTCTACCGTCAGACTGTCTAATGATTTCTATAACCGATTCTATACCTTCAGAAGCTTTCATTAATCCTTCTACAATATGAGATCTTTTTCTTGCCTTATCAAGCTCAAATTGTGTTCTTTTTGTCACAACATCTATTCTGTGTTCTATAAAAGCTTCTAAAATTTCTTTTAAATTCATTACTTTCGGTTTTCTTTTATCAATTACAGTCATCTGAACCGCAAAAGAAATCTGTAATGATGTATGCTTTAATAACTGATTTATTATTTTTTGAGGATTTACATTTTTTTTCAGCTCAATTACAACACGGATTCCCTCTTTGTCTGATTCATCACGGATATTTTTTATTCCTACATCTTTTTTATTTTCTTTCTGTTTTGTAACATAATTTGCTATCTGAGTAATTAAATCCGATTTTGGAACACCATAAGGTATTTCTTTGATAACTATACTCATACCATTTTTATTTTCTTCCAATTCATATTTTGCTCTTATGTGAAAAGAACCTCTACCGGTTTCGTAAATTCCTTTTATTTTATTTCCATCAACAATAATTCCTCCAGTTGGTAAATCCGGTCCTTTGATATATTTCATCAAATCATCTATGGTTGATTCAGGATTATCTATCAATTGATTTATTCCATCAATTAGTTCATTTAAATTATGAGATGGAATATTAGTAGCCATACCAACAGCAATACCATTTACTCCATTCATTAACAAATTCGGTAGCCTTGTTGGTAAAACTAAAGGCTCTTTTAATGAACCATCAAAGTTATCCATCATATCTACCGTATTTTTATCAATATCCATTAACATATACTCTGCTAATTCATGCATTTTTGCTTCAGTATATCTCATAGCAGCAGGCGGATCCCTATCAATAGATCCAAAATTCCCCTGTCCTATTACCAGTGGATATCTTAAACTAAATGGTTGTGCCATTCTTACAAGTGCATCATATATTGCAGCATCTCCATGAGGATGATATTTACCCATTACTTCCCCTACAATACGCGCACATTTTTTATATGATGCTGTATGTCGTAAATTCAATTCATCCATTGAATATAGAATTCTTCTTTGCACTGGTTTTAATCCATCTCTAACATCTGGTATTGCTCTGCTTGTTATAACGCTTAATGAATATAAAAGATATGACTCTTTCAATTCCTGTTCAAAAGATTTATTTAAAATATCACTCATTAAAATTTAACCTCCTAAATTACGAAATTTTAGCTCCTGGTTCAATCTCACCATCTGTTGTTAATAATACTAATTTGTCATTTATTTTTGCTGCAAGTAGCATTCCATTTGATTCTATTCCCATTAATTTTGCAGGTTTTAAATTTGCTACTATTATAATTTTTTTACCAATTAAATTCTCTGGTTCATAATAATTAGCAATCCCTGCAACTATCTGTCTTTTTCCCAATTCGCCTAAATTTAATTGTAATTTTATCAACTTTCTGGATTTTTTTACTTTTTCTGCCTCAATTATTTCAGCAACTCTTAAATCTACATTCTTAAAATATTCTATATCAATCAAAACATTTTCGAATTTTTCTTCAATCTTTTTCTCTTCCATGTCTTTTTCCTCCTTTTTCATAACTATTACCTTTTTCCAGTTCTTAACATCTATTCTTTTGAAAATAGGATTACCTATTTCTATTTTTCTATCTGGTACTAATAAACCAATTTTGATATTTTCACTTTTTAAATATTCTTCTGGATTTTCAATAGCTAATTTTTTTAATATTTTTATAGATGTATCCGGCATAATTGGCGATATTAGTAATGCTATAATTCTAATTGAATCCATTAAATTATACATAACAGTTGATAATCTATCTTTTTTTGATTCATCTTTTCCCAATAACCATGGTTCTGTTAAATCTATATATTTATTTGTAAATCTTACTAATTCCCACAAATTATCCAACGCATGTGTGAATAAATATTTATCCATATTTTCTTCGTACTTTTTCACTGTTTCGTTTATTAATTTAAATAATTGATTATCTACATCTTTTTTTTCTTTTAGCTGTGGTATAATTCCATCAAAATATTTATTAACCATGGATAAAGTTCTATGAACTAAATTACTTAAATCATTCACTAAATCTGAATTATATCTTGTTATTAAATTATCTTCTGAAAAATCGCCATCTTTCCCAAAAACTATGTCTCTCATTAAATAATATCTTATAACATCATTTCCATACGACTTAACTAAAACTCTTGGATCAATTGCATTACCAAGGGATTTTGATATTTTTTCTCCATTTACAGTTAACCATCCATGAGCAAAAATCTTTTTAGGCAATGGTAAACCTGCTGACATCAGCATTGCTGGCCATATTAACGAATGAAATCTATTTATTTCTTTCCCTATTAAATGCAAGTCTGCTGGCCAATATTTCTCAAACATTTCCTTATTTTCCGGATATCCAAGAGCACTGACATAATTTATCAAAGCATCAACCCAAACATAAATTACATGTTTTGGATCATCAGGCATTTGAACTCCCCAATTAAAAGTTGTCCTGGTTATACTTAAATCTTTTAATCCACTTTCCAATATTTTCAACATTTCATTTTTTCTGAATTCTGGTTCCACAAAATCAGGATTTTCTTCAAAATGTTTTTTTAAAGGTTCATTATATTTTGAAAGTTTGAAAAAATAATTTTCTTCTTCTACCCAATTCACCTCTCTGCCACAAGAGGGACATATTTTCTTTCCATTCTTTTCTTCAATTTCATCCTTTGTCCAATAAGTTTCACATGGCACACAATACCAACCTTCATACTTGCCTTTGTATATATCTCCATTTTCCATCATCTTTTTTACTATATATTGAACTGTTTTCATATGCTGCTCATCTGTAGTTCTTACAAAATAATCATTTGTAATATCCAATTTTTCCCACAGTGTTTTAAATTTCCCTGCTAATTCATCACATAATTCCTGTGGCTCTATATTTTTAGCTTTAGCAGCTTGCATTATTTTCTGACCATGTTCATCTGTACCTGTTAAATAAAATACATCAAATCCTCTCATTCTTTTATACCTTGCTATTATATCTCCAACTATTGTTGTATAACTTGATCCTATATGCGGTTCTGCATTAACATAATATATGGGAGTAGTTACATAAAATTTTTTCACTTTCTCAACCTCCTATAATTTTTTATTTTTTTATATTATACCATATACTCACTTTAGTATAATTAAGAAGTTTTTAAAATTTCAGTCATATTTTTATATCTAGGGTGTTCAATTAGTAAAGCAAGCGAAAACTCGCAGATTGTCCGAAAAAATAGCGAATGAAGTCGGTCAATTTTGCACGGATGCAAAATTGAGTGAAGCCGAACATGGATGTGAGTCTGATACGACCGGCGAGAATGAGCTATTTTTGAGGATTAACAATCAAGGTTTGAGCGACTTTACTTTTTGGACAGCATATTATATCTTTTGACCTTCATATTTTTTTTACTTTCTAAAGTTGTTTTATTTAAAATGATATGTTAAAATAAATAAAACAAAAAAATATAAATACAGGAGGAATTGTTATGAAAATGTCTAAATTTTATGCACCAACTTTAAAAGAAGTTCCTAATGATGTTGAAATTAAAAGTCACGAATTATTAATAAGAGGCGGTTTTATAAGAAAAAGCGCATCCGGTGTTTATACTTACTTACCTTTAGGTACAAAGGTTCTTAAGAAAATTGAAAATATCGTACGAGAAGAAATGGAAAAAATTGGTTCACAGGAAATATTAATGCCAATTATTCAACCCGCTGAAATCTGGAAAGAAAGTGGCAGATGGGATGATTATGGACCTGAAATGATGAAACTAAAGGATAGGCATAATAGAGACTTCACATTAGGCCCTACACATGAAGAGATGATTACCACTATTATAAAAAATGAATTAAGATCATATAAACAATTGCCAGTCTCTTTATTTCAAATCGCAAATAAATACAGGGATGAAATAAGACCAAGGTTTGGTGTTTTAAGAGCAAGAGAATTTATAATGAAAGACGCTTATTCATTTCACGATTCAGAAAAATCACTTGACGAGGCATACAACGATTTTTATAAAGCCTATGAAAAAATATTAGAGAGATTGGGCGTAGATTATTTAGTAGTAGAAGCTGATACTGGTGCCATCGGCGGAAGTAATTCTCATGAGTTTCAAATAAAAGCTGAATATGGTGAAAGTACTATATATTATTGCGATTGCGGTTATGCTGCAACTGATGAAAAAGCAGAGTCAAATATTCTTTTCGATGAAATAAATGAAAATATTAAAGAAATTAAAAAAATGGATACACCAGATGTCAAATCAATAGATGATGTTTCATCTTTTTTGAATGTTGAGAAAAATAAAATTGTAAAATCACTGCTTTTTAAAGGAAGAGACGGTTGGATTTTAGCATTAATAAGAGGGGATTTTGAATTAAATGTTTCAAAACTTAAAGCATATTTCGGGGACCAAACTTTAACTTTAGGAGAACCTGCTGAAATAAAAAGCACATTTGGTGTAGAAACTGGTTTTATAGGACCTATTGGAATTAAAGATGTTAAAATAATAGCTGATTTAAGCGTTAAAAATTTAAAAAATTTTGTTGTCGGTGGAATGGAAAAAGATACTCATTATATGAATGTAAATTTGAATAGAGATTTTAAAGTTGACGATTTCGTTGATATTAGAGTGGTTTCAAAAGGCGAACCATGTCCAAAATGTAATTCTCCGTTAAAAGAAATAAAAGGTATAGAAGTGGGGCAGGTTTTTAAATTGGGTACAAAATATTCTGAAAAGCTAAATGCATATTATACAGCAGAAAACGGAAAACAAAAACCTTTTATTATGGGATGTTATGGCTGGGGAGTTTCAAGAACTTTAGGTGCAATTGTCGAACAGTTACATGATGATTACGGAATGATGTGGCCAAGAAGTATTGCTCCATTTGAAATTGTAATTATACCAGTATCTATAAAACAAAAAGAATTGGTTAAAAAATCAGAAGAAATTTATAATTTATTAAAAGATAAATATGATGTTTTGTACGATGATAGGGATGCTTCTCCAGGTTTTAAATTTAAAGATGCTGATTTAATAGGCATTCCGTTGAAAATCATAATCGGTAAAAAAATGAAAGATGGTAAAGTCGAATTAAAATTAAGATATGAAAAAAATGCTTTAGAAGTTGATATATCGGAATCCTTCAATAAATTATTAGAAATTGTTGAAAAAAAATTAAACGAATACGACCCAAAAATTTACCTTAATTCTATTGACAAAGATTGATCTTCATGTTATAATTGTTTTGCGTCGGAGAGGTGGCCGAGCGGCCGAAGGCGCTTGCCTGCTAAGCAAGTGAGGGTTATTACCCTCCGTGGGTTCAAATCCCACCCTCTCCGCCATTTTTTTTATCAATTTTTATGTGCCCGTAGCTCAATTGGATAGAGCATTGGACTGCGGATCCAAAGGTTGCTGGTTCAAATCCAGTCGGGCACGCCAAAAAATAAAGGGCATATGCCCTTTATTTTTTTTACCATATATATCTATCTTTTAATATCTCTTTTGTTTTATCAATAATATTGTAATATCTTTCTTTTACATTTTCCTCTAAAAGATTTTCATTTATTGGTAATATTTTTTTCTTAAAATACTTTATTATTTCTTCTTGAGAAACCATTTTCTTTTTAAATAGATCTAAATACTCATTCATCTCATATGTTGCTTTATTGTTATATTCTATTTTTTTCTGATTTTCTAACTCCTTTAATTTTTTTAAATAATTTTCAATTGTATTATATTCCTCTTTAAATTCAGTATTTTCCGGAAATCTTTCAAATACATACAATAAATATTTGACATCTTTTTTTATATTTTCACTATACATCGATCTTTCCATATATGAAATTTCATCTGTTATTATTGTTAAATACTTGCTATATACCATTTTTGAAATTTTCAAAAAACTCTTTTTCACATCATTATCATTAGAAAAATCACTATATCCCAAAACTATATTATTATATATATTAATCATCTCTATCAATTTAAATTCTTTACCATTTATATAATTATCTAATTTATCAATTAATGATAAAATATCTTTTTTATTCATTAGGTATTCGAGTTTTTTGTAATATTCTTTCTGCTTTTTGGAAATACCATTTTCTAAGTCTGATATTTTTTTATCAATCATTATCACCATATTTTTAATCTCTTCTATTTCTTTTGTAACAACCTCATTTCCCTCAATCTCTTTTATTTTTTCATCTATTTCTTGAACCTTATCGTAAATATTTTTATTTCCTGAATTTATTTTTTTAATGTTTGAATTAATTTCATTTATAAGATCTTCTAACCCTTTTGTATTTAGAGAAATTGTATTGATTCTATCCAGAATTTTTATATTTTTATCTTCAATTACTTTTTCAATATTATCAAAATTTATTGAAAACCTGTCTATTTTTTCGGTTGTTTCACTTAATTTATCATTTATATTTTTTTCAATTTTATTAATTTCATTTAATATTCTATTTGTTTTTTCATTTAAAACTTTGTTTATATCTGATTTTATATATTGTTTTAAATTATTCATTTCATTTTTCAAATCAATGCTAATATTATTTTTTTGTCCCCGAGATGTTTCATTTATATTTAATGTTTCTAAAATTTTATTATTTTCTTCTAATCCCATTAGTATTTCTGGAATTTGGCGTGTATTGGAATTAATAATATCCAGGATTTGAAAATTATTATTCAATTTCTCGAGATTTTTGTTTAAATCACTTAGTCCATTTACTTTTTCTTTTATATTTTCTATATCATTTTCTAACAGCTGTTTAAAATTATATTGTTCAATTATTGTATACAATATTCCACTTAAAAGAATTACATTAATCAGCAAAATTATTATAAAAATTCTAGAAGAAGTTTTATTCAATTGAAGATTTTTTCCAACTTCAGCATTTTTCGAATGTTCAATATTTAATTCAATTTTCTCTTCTCTTTTAAATTCATTATCATTCATATTATTCCTCCCCTTTATCTGGAACAATTCCGATTTTCATTACCATTATACCATAAAATTTAAATTACTCTTATATTTTTATTTTTATTTTTTTGACATGTTATTTATTATCTATAATCATATTTATTTAATTATAATTAATAGTAATTATATATAATTAATTAAGAAAATTGTTTTGTCATACTTGTATTTAGTGAAGATTTTTTGATATAATTGTTTTAAATATATCAAACTTAGGAGGGATACTGTGAAAAATTCTAATATTAAAATATTTAATTCTATAGGTTTTAAGATTGGTATTATAATCCTTTCTTTATCCATCATTCCTTTATTAATTGTTACTTTTTTCGTAAATTATTCTATAAAAAATCAGGAAAATATTATAAAACAAAATGTAAATTCACAAATATCTGTTATTCAAAATAATTACAAAAAACAATTTGATGAATATAATAAACTCCTGGAAAAACAGATAAAAGAATATAATATAGATATCTCAAGACAAATAGAGAAATTAAATGATTCTGTAAATAAAAAATTTGAAGACTTTTTTATAGAAAATTATGATAAAAATTTATCAACTTTATTTTCTATATTTGAAAACAAAATAAAAGAAAACATAAAGAATTTAGAAGATTTTTTAAATGCTATTAGTAGAAGTTCAGACTTAAAAACAAAATCAGCCTCAAAGTCCATTTCTATTATTGATAGATATAGTTTATTACAACCTTATGCAGACTTACAAAAATTTGATGGTATTCAATTGTGGTTGGTTAATCCAAAAATTGTTACAAGAAAAAATTCTTTTGAAATTTCAATAAAAGGTGAAACATATAAAATCCAGAAAAAAGCTGAAAGTTATATGGCTGGTAAAGATAATTTAAAAAATTTAAATATTATCAATTTGGTTAAAATGATTTCATCTCAAATAATTTCAAAAAATTTATCTTATGGTTTAAGCAAAGTGACTTTCATAGAAAACAAACCTTATTTTCTTATTTTAACACCTGTATATGATCCTGTTTCAACACAAAAAATAACAGGATTATTGGTTGGATTAAAAGAATTCGGATATAATGATATTGTTGAAATAGGAAATTTAATAAATGCATATATCGTTATATATTCATCATCCGGACAACCATTATTCGGCAATATTCCAACATCTAATTTGAAATTCAATATTTCCAATATAAATAAATTTATTACTGAAAAATTGCTAAAAAAAGATACAAGGAGTTTTTATACAACTTCACAAATTTTTCCTTTAATGTATGTCCAGATATCAAAACCATTAATAAAAACAAAAACTGATTTGAATATAAGTCTAAAAAGTAATTTTTCCTTGCCAGAATTCAAAACACAACGTATCTCTATAAATTTAAACATAGACATGAGAAAAATTCTAAATATTATTTTGTTAATCATTGCAATAATTATTATAATTTCAATAATAATATCTATTTATATGGGAAAGAGGTTTTCAAAGGATTTATATATCGTGGCCAAAAACCTTGATAATATATCTCAGGGTAATTTAAAAGATATTGAAAAATTGCAAAAAAGAAAGAATGACGAAATTGGTCATATGATGAAAAAAATTCATGATACTATTGGTTTCTTGATTTCTATGTTTAAGGACTTAAATGAAAATGTAAAGAGGCTAAATGCTGCTACAAAAGAAATTGACACTTCCTCAGAAAAATTAGAGAATACAAAAAATACTATAGAAAATATCGTTACAAGCGTTAAAAAACTGATGAATGACCTTGAAATTTTTCTGAGTTCTCTTGATAAAAACATGGAAATTCTTTTTGAAAATAGCAACAATATATTAAATGAATCAAATACTATAGAAAAAACCATAAACAAATTAAGTGAATTTAATACGATAACAAAAGATATGACTTTTAAAACTAAAAGCACCACACAATTAATAAATAATTTAACTATAAATCTCTCTAATAGCTTTAAAAGCTTTAATAAAAAGGTAGAACAAATATTTGACTTTGTTGAAAAAATTACTGACATCTCCAGACAAACAAATTTATTAGCATTAAATGCTGCAATAGAGGCTGCAAGAGCAGGTGAAGCTGGAAAAGGTTTCGCAGTTGTTGCTGATGAAATAAGAAGTTTATCTATTGAAACAAATAATATTGCTGAAGATATTTCAAATCAGATTAGTTTAATTGGCAATGATATGAAAATATTATTAAATGAAGTTCAATCCTCACAAAACAATATTACTTCTTTAGATAAAATAATGGATAAATTTGAAAAAGATATGAATGAAATAAATAATCTTACGGTAGAATTAGATAGAGTTTTTGATATTCTAAAAAATATTATTGAAGAACAAAATAATGTTTTGAAATCATTCGATAAAAGCAAAAGCGAAGTGAATTCTTTCTTAAAAGTATCCAAAAAAGAAATTTTGGATTTTACTAAAGTAATAAACAACGAAACAGAGGTCATAAATACATTAATAAAACAATCTGAAAAGCTACAAAAAAGTTCTGAAAAACTAACTGATATTATTTCTTTTTTTAAAGCCAATTAGGTTTAATTAAACTAATTTATTAGTACTTATTGAAAAGAATCTCAAAATATGATATAATTTTTTCATATTTTTATAGGGGGTGTTTATTGGTGGAGAGGGAAGATGTTTTAAAAATTGTAGAAAAAGAAAAGGTAAAATTTATCAGATTACAAATTACAGATATTAATGGTTTACTAAAAAATGTTGAAATCCCCTGGGATGAACTTAAACATTCTTTTAAAAAAGGAACTATGTTTGATGGCTCTTCAATAGAAGGATTTGTTAGAATAGAAGAATCTGATATGTATTTAAAACCTGATCCAGATACTTTTGCCATATATCCATGGACAGATAAAGGATATAAATCTGCACGACTAATATGTGATGTTTATAATTCAAACGGCACACCTTTTGAAGGAGATCCAAGATATAGATTAAAACTTATCCTGAATAAATTGAAAGAAAAAGGATTTTCTGCTTATGTTGGACCAGAACCAGAATTCTTTTTACTTCCAAAGGATGAAAAAACAAATAAACCTATATTGCGATTTTTAGATGAAGGTGGTTACTTCGATTTATTGCCTATAGACCAGGGTGAAGAAACAAGAAAAGATATTGTTCTGGCTTTAGAAGAGATGGGAATCAACGTTGAAGCTTCTCATCATGAAGTTGCTCCATCACAACATGAAATAGATTTCACTTATGATGAAGCTCTCAGAACAGCTGATAATATCCAGACATTTAAACTTGTTGTAAAAACTATAGCTTTATTAAAAGGATTACACGCAACATTTATGCCAAAGCCTTTTTTTGGTATAAATGGTTCTGGAATGCATACTCACTTGAGTTTATTTAAAAACGGCATGAATGCTTTTTATGACCAAAATAAAGAATTCGGACTTAGTGATACTTTAAAATATTTTGTTGGTGGAATTTTAAAACATATAAAAGCAATTACAGCTATCGCTAATCCAACTATAAACAGTTATAAAAGACTGGTCCCTGGATATGAGGCTCCGGTAAATATAGCTTGGTCTCCAAGTAACAGAAGCGCTCTGATAAGAGTTCCTGCATCGCGTGAGATGGGTACAAGAATTGAAGTAAGAAGTCCAGATCCTACTGCAAATCCATATTTATTATTAGCTTCTTTATTAGCAGCAGGTTTTGAAGGTATAGAGAAAAAAATAGAACCTCCTGCAGCAATAGTTTCAAATATTTACCATATGACAGCTGAAGAAAGAGATAAAGTTGGCATTGACCATCTACCTTCAAATTTAAAAGAAGCTATAGAGGAACTAAAACAGGATGAATTAATAAAAGATGTGCTTGGAATGCATATTTTTGAAAAATACGTTGAATTAAAAGAAAAAGAATGGAAAGAATACTCTATTAATGTAACTGATTGGGAAATTAATAAATACTTATGGATTATGTAACATTTTTCTATTATAATATCATATGGTTCTAGGGACCTACTATAGGCTGGGTCCCGCGCAACGGGAACCCGCGAACCTGGTCAGGCCCGGAAGGGAGCAGCCATAAGCGGTACTTCCTGTGTGCCGCGGGGGTGCCCGGCCATCTTTATTTTTAGGGGGGCTTTTATGAAAAAATTTTATTTTTTATCTTTTTTTATAATTATTTCAATTTTAACTTTTTCCCTGAATATCGGAATCTATTCAAATGGAATATTCATAGAATTTCCAATTGAAAAAATAAAAATAAAAGCAGGGTTCCCAACATTTGGTTTATCTTATTCAAATAATAACGATTATATCAAGTACAATTTGGTTGCTGATTTTAACCTGAATAATCCACAATTAAACAATTATATTTCCTCTGATATAGGTATAACTTTTGGTAATATTACTATCTATTCTGGATTCTGGAATGTTTTTAATGATTTAAATTCAATAAAAGAAGCTACATCTACTGTTAATATTGGTGATGCAGGATTTTCTACAGGATTTTCTACAGAAATAGAAAATTTAAAATTAAATATTTTTTTGAATCTTAAAGCCTTAAACTGGATAAAAACAGGAACCGTTGTAACAAATCTTCCTGCTTTTTCAGGAACATTTGAAGATTCTGTATTGTTTACAATAGGCATAGATTATTCGTATTTAATTGACAATAACAAAATTAATATCTTTTTTAACTTCGGTACAAACTATATAAGTTTTCCGAATGGTTTAACTTTGTATCAATTTAAAAATAATTATAATTTTGGGATATTATTAACCATAAATGATTTGCTTAAATAGGAGGACTAAAATGAGAGAAAAAAATGAAAAAATTTTCGGGCCTGAAGACTTAAAAGATTTATCTCCGGAACAAGTTATAAGTTTATACAAAGAACAATATAAAACTGAAAAAAAAGAAAAAAAAACTATTTCAAAATTTCAACATTATTATGTTGAAAATCCAGAATCTGAATTGACAATAAAAGAATTAACCCTTACTTTAAAAAATGGGCATACTTATATTTTTAAAGCACCTTCAGGTGTATATGGAAAAAAGGAAATAGATAAAGCTACTAAAATATTATTGGAAAATGTTGATATTACAGGAAAAAAAATTTTAGATATTGGATGCGGATACGGGGTAATAGGTATAACATTAAAAAAAGAACACCCTGATATTGAAATTTATATGAGTGACATTAATAAAAGAGCCGTGGAATTTTCAAAAATAAATGCAAAAAATAATAATATTTTTGCTGATATTAGACAGGGATATTTATTCGACCCATGGAAAGGTTTTTTATTTGAACAAATAATATCTAATCCACCTATTGTTGCAGGTAAAAAAGTCTGGATGAAATTAATAGAAGATTCGTATAAACATTTAGTTATTTTTGGAACACTCCAATTAGTTGCCTTTCATAATAAAGGCGGAAGTAGGATTAAAGATTATATGAAAAAAATATTCGGAAACGTTATTGAAATTGTAAAAAAGGGCGGTATTAGAGTATACAAGTCGGTGAAAACACAATGATTGAATTAAAAAATATTACTTTTAATTATAAAGATAAAAATATTTTTAATAATTTAAATCTCATATTAGAAAGTAAAATACCAATTGGATTAGTTGGAGACAATGGAAGTGGAAAATCCACATTGTTAAGAATTTTATGTGGTATTTTAACTCCTGATAAAGGCAAAATTCTTTTATATAATAAAAAAATAAATTTTCATGATGAAAGTTCATTATTATTTTTGAAAAAGAATGTTGGCTATATATTTCAAAACCCTGAAAATCAAATTGTTGGTGTAACGGTTGAAGAAGATATTGCTTTTGGACTTGAAAACCTGGGATTAGAAAGAAATGAAATAAAAAAAAGAATTAATTGGGCTTTAAGTGTAACAGACCTATTGGGATTAGAAAGAAAAGACCCCAATACACTTTCTGGCGGTCAAAAACAGCGCCTTGCAATAGCTTCTATGATTGCTATGCAACCAAATTTTATTTTAATGGATGAACCAACTACTATGTTAGACCCTGAAGGACGTGATGAAATATATAAAGTAATAAAAAATCTTATAAATATAGGCAAAACTATTATTATAGCTTCACATCATGCAAAAGATCTCCAATTTGTAGAAAAAATTATAGCATTAGACAAAGGAAAAGTTGTATTTTATGATAGTAGAGACAAATTTTATCAGTGGTCAGAAAGTAAAAAATTCAATGTTGAAATACCTTTTGAAAATATTGTAAAAAAATATACAGGAAAATCTATAAAAGATTTGGAGCGAAATATATGTCTATAGAAGTAAATGATATTTCATACACATATGCTGAAGGAACTCCTTTTGAATCTATTGCTTTAAAAAATATTAATTGGAAAATTAAAGAAAATTCAATGTGGGTAATTTTAGGTAAAACAGGTTCTGGAAAAACCACATTAATACAAACACTAAATGGTTTATTAATTCCCAAAAACGGAGAAGTAAAGATCGATGGTTTATCAACAAGAGATTCAGATATTAAAAAAATTAGAGAAAAAGTTGGTATGGTCTTTCAATATCCAGAAAATCAATTTTTTCTCCCCACAGTTATAGAGGAATTATTATATGCTCCAAAAAATTTTAACAAAAATATCTCTAAAAATGATCTATATAATATATTGAACTTAATCGGTTTAAACAGTTCATTTTTAAACAGAAATCCATTTAATCTATCTGGAGGAGAAATGAGGAAAGTTGCTATTGCATCTATATTATCTTATGATCCAAAATACATTATATTTGACGAACCTACAGTAGGATTGGATTATAGCGGAAGAAAAAAAATCTGGGAAATAATAAAAAAACTTCAAAAACTTGGAAAAACAATTATAATAGTAACACACTGGATAGATGAATTAATACCTTTTAAGCCAAATATTTTACATATACATAATCACGAAATAAATTATACTGGTAGTTTTGATGATTTCATACTTCTCGGGGAAGATGAACTGAGAAAAAAAAATATTTCCTTCTCGGAAAAGCTCAAATTATATTACTGTTCATTAAAAAATAATATAAAATTAGAGAAATTATTTCAATATTGAAAAAAAAAGACGTTGACTAATTAAAAAAATAATGTTATAATACTATCTGTCTTGGGAGGTCGTCTAATGGCAGGACAGCGGACTCTGGATCCGCCGATGGAGGTTCGAGTCCTCCCCTCCCAGCCATTTTAAACAGTTTTAGGCACACGCCTGTAGCTCAATTGGTAGAGCGGCGGTCTCCAAAATCGCAGGCTGGGGGTTCAAGTCCCTCCGGGCGTGCCATTTTTAAGAATGTGGGCCATTAGCTCAGCTGGTAGAGCGACTGACTCTTAATCAGTAGGCCGTGGGTTCGAATCCCGCATGGCCCACCATTTGTTGTTTTTATTTTTAAAGAGGAAGCCACCCAGTAGCTTCCCACCTCGGACAAATAAGTCGGCAGGGGTTTAAAATTCACGGGAAATACATGGGTGGAGATTACTCCACCCATTTTTTATATATTTGATTTCTCATGTAAGCAAACTGTTTGGTTTTCTTTTTTCATCGGTTATTTGATAAATACTTTGTTTTATTATATAATCAAAATTTTTATTTTTATTTCTTTTCGCGTATGCGAACTGTTTGCTTTAGCAAACTGTTTGGTTTTCTTTTTTCATCAGTTATTTGATAAATATTTTGTTTTATTATATAATCAAAATTTTTATTTTTATTTCTTTTCGCGTATGCGAACTGTTTGCTTTAGCAAACTGTTTGGTTTTCTTTTTTCATCAGTTATTTGATAAATATTTTGTTTTATTATATAATCAAAATTTTTATTTTTATTTCTTTTCGCGTATGCGAAAAAGAACAGGAGGGATAAGTATTAAAAAATCAAAAGATACAACTTTGAGAAACGAGGAAATTAAAGTAAGGGAAGTTATGGTAATTAGTAATTCGGGAGAACAATTAGGAGTAATGGAAACAAAAAAAGCTTTACAATTAGCTTATCAAGAAGGACTCGATTTAGTTTTAGTTTCACCAAATTCAAATCCACCAGTTGCTAAAATCATGGATTTTGGCAAGTATAAATATGAAAAAGAAAAAAGGGCAAAAGAAGCGAAGAAAAAACAGAAAAAACAAATATTAAAAGAAATGAAATTTAGATTGAGAATTGATGAGCATGATTTTAATACGAAAGTGAGAAGAATTAGAAACTTTCTCGAAGATGGTAATAAAGTCAGGGTTGTCGTAATGTTTTTAGGAAGAGATATTATGTTTACAGATAGAGGAAAAGAAATATTGGAAAAAGTTATAAAAAAGGTTGAAGACATTGCAGATGTCTCTCGAGCACCAAAAATGGCTGGAAGAGATATGGATATGGTTTTATCACCAAAAACAAAAAAATAATTCAAAGGAGGATTATTTATGAAAATTAAAAGACATTCTTCATCAGCAAAAAGATTTAAGGTAACAGGTTCAGGAAAAATCAGAATGAGAAGATCAAATGTTGGACATAATACAAGAATAAGAGGAAAAAAGAGAATGAAAAGATTACATCAGTATAAAGACATCCCAACAGGTTTAAACGATAAAGTTGAAAGATTACTTGGATTGAAATAATAAAAATAGCCGAAAGGAGAGACTTAAATGAGAGTAAAGAGAGCTATTCATGCTAAGAAAAAAAGAAAAAAATATTTAAAAGCTGCTAAAGGTTATAGAGGCGCTTTAAGCAGAAGATATGTATTGGCTAAACAACAATTCTTCAGGTCAGGAAAATATGCATACGCTGGTAGAAAACAAAAGAAAAGAGATTTCAGAAGATTATGGATTACAAGAATAAATGCAGCAGCAAGAAACGAAGGATTAAAATATAATGATTTAATCCATGGTTTAAAATTAGCTGGCGTAACTATTAATAGAAAGATGCTATCTGAATTAGCTGTAAATGATTACGAAGCTTTTAAAGAATATATTAATATCGCAAAAGAAGCTTTATCTAAATAATATAATATTTGAGGCACCTGTTGGTGCCTCAAATATTATATTTTATTTAGTCTTGAATATTTTTATAATATAGTCATAAGATTTATCTATTTTGCTTATAATTTCATTTCTCACATCAATTAAATTAATTTTTTTCAAATTCCAGATTTTTGTTTTTAACACCATTAAAACAGGTTCCTTTATATTCATATCTGGAATTTTATATGATTCCAAAAATAATGGATTTTTATTTTTTATATATACTTTCGCTAATTTTCCAAACTCTATTACTAAAGATTTATTTTTAAATTTATCTGGAATACCAAATACAAAATGAACCTCATTTAAAGTATAATAATAATATATATCTTTTTGCCATACATTATAGGTTTTTAAAATATTCTCCAGTGTTTTATCATCGATGTATTTATACAATGATAAATATTTTAAGCCTTTTAATTTTTCCGACAATATATATTTCTTTATTAATATTTCATCGCCCTGTACAAAAAAACTTGGAATTATAATTGGCGATTGGTAAATTGACATATTTGCAGATATTTTTATTTTTTTGTTATATTTTTTTGCTAAATTATTATATATTTCTTTTAAATCTATGATTTCATCATCTATTAGTTTCGGATACAATGAACTCATGTATTTAGAAGGTTTTTCCGGCATTAATGATAAAAAATATTTTCCTTCATTATCAAAAAATATATTCAAACTTGGAAATTTGTTGTTTATATCAAAAATAGAAAATGCCACTAAATGTGTATATTCGTCAGCTAATTTATCTTTTTTTTCATTAAAATATTTTATTGCCATTTTCTTTAAATTTGTTAAGCCTCTTAAATCGCATTTGAGTAGCATTTTGTCACCTCACCTAAAAATCATATTTATTAAATTAAGAAAATCAGTATATAGGATTTTTTTATCATCTGCTGTATAAAATATGGGTTGTATGGTTTTAGTTTTTATTGTTTCCTTTACATCAAAAATTATCTTAAATTTTACATATTTCCCAAAATAATATGCATCACCTTCAAATACCACATTAATCTTATTTAAATTTTTTATACAATACCATTTTGTATTTGAAAAAAAATTATCAAAATATGGTCCTATTTTTTTATCTGGATATCCATAAAAAGAACTATTTTTTATTATATTTATGTATTCTTCGTCAGTAAGACGAATTTCAAACATGTCTTTTATATAAAAGAAATAGATAAAAGACAACATTAGAAATAATACTATTATTGAAACTGATATTATAAGTATAATATATTTAGCAGGTATGTCTTTAATATATTTCACCCCCTATTTATTTTTTCTATAATTGTATAAATAAATCCCTTGAATTATTAACATCATTAAAGTATAATTGTATTAAAACATAGATTTTAGATTTTGATTTTTTATTTATAATAGACTACCTGAAAATTCTAAAGAAAATATGATTTATAATAAACATTTGATAAAATAATGACAAATGTTATTAGGAGGTAAAAATATGGATATTGGAAAAAGGTATACACCAGATAAAATAGAAACAAAATGGTATAAATTCTGGCTTGATAACGATTTATTCAAAGCAAAGGGAGAAGGAAATGGAAAATTTTCAATGGTTATACCTCCTCCAAATATAACTGGAAAAATACATATGGGACATGCTCTTAATATAACCTTGCAAGATATAATAACCCGTTTCAACAGAATGCAGGGAAAAGATACCTTATGGCTTCCTGGAGAAGATCATGCAGGTATTGCGACTCAACATGTTGTTGAAAAGTTCTTAATAAAAAGCGAGGGAAAAAGAAAAGAAGAATATGGAAGAGAAGAATTTATAGAAAAAGTATGGAAATGGGCTAATGAATATAAGGAATATATAAAAAAACAAATTATGGCCATAGGTGCGTCCGTTGATTGGTCAAGAGAAAGGTTTACATTAGATGAAGGGCTTAATAAAGCTGTAAGAAAAGTTTTTGTTGAATTATATAATGAAGGATTAATATATAAAGGGAAATATATTGTTAACTGGTGTCCAAGCTGTGGCACTGTATTATCTGATGAAGAAGTTGAACACAAAGATGAAAAAGGCGCATTATATCATATAAAATATCCTTTAAAAGGTGAGAATAACTATATAATTATCGCAACAACTAGACCAGAAACAATGTTAGGGGATACCGCTATTGCTGTTCACCCATCAGATGAAAGATACAAAGATTACGTTGGTAAAACCGCTATATTACCATTAGTTGGAAGAGAAATACCTATTATAGCGGATAAATACGTTGATCCATCATTCGGCACAGGTGCTTTAAAAGTAACCCCTGCACATGACCCAAATGATTATCTTCTTGGACAAAGGCATAATTTAGAATCTGTTCAAATAATGGATGAATATGCAAAAATAAATGAAAATGGAGGAAAATATTCCGGATTAAACAGAGAAGAAGCGAGAAAAGCTGTTATTGAAGACTTGGAAAAAGAAGGTTATTTAATAAAAATAGAGGAATTAGAACATTCAGTTGGTCATTGTTATAGATGTAATACTGCGGTAGAGCCTTTTTTACTTGATCAGTGGTTTGTTAAAATGAAACCTTTAACAGAAAAAGCTATTGAAGCTGTTGAAAAATCTGATATTAAATTCTATCCTTCAAGATGGAAAAAGGTATATTTGAATTGGATGAATGAAATCAGGGATTGGTGTATTTCAAGACAGTTATGGTGGGGACATAGAATTCCAGTATGGTATTGTGAAGACTGTGGTCATATAAATGTCTCAGAAGAAAATATACAACAGTGCCAAAAATGCGGTTCTACAAATATAAAACAAGATGAAGATGTTTTAGATACATGGTTTAGTTCAGCATTATGGCCATTCTCTACACTTGGCTGGCCAGAAAATACAGATGACCTAAAAAAATACTATCCTACAGATTTACTTGTAACAGGATTTGATATTATCTTTTTCTGGGTAGCAAGAATGATAGTTATGGGCGAAAAATTTATGAAAAACAAACCATTTTCTGATGTATATATACATCAATTAGTCAGAGACAAACATGGAAAAAAGATGTCAAAATCCCTTGGAAATGGCATTGATCCATTAGAAATTATAGAAAATTTTGGTGCTGATCCTATGAGATTTACATTAGCTATTTTAGCAGCTCAAGGGAGAGACATTAAACTTGATCCTAAATCCTTTGAGTCATATTCAAAATTCGCAAATAAAATCTGGAATGCTACAAGATTCGTTTTATTAAATATGGATGATTTTGAAAAAATTGAACTTACTCCAGATATGCTGGAATTAGAGGACAAATGGATGCTATCCAAATTAAACAAAACAATAAAAATAGTCTCAAGTTCTCTAAAAAAATATGAATTTAATATCGCTGCGAGAGCTTTATATGACTTTTTCTGGAATGAGTATTGTGATTGGTACATAGAAGCTGTAAAAAATAGATTGAAATCAGAAAATAAACAAATTGCTCAAAATGTTTTAATTAGAGTATTAGATACGTCTTTAAGACTTTTGCATCCATTCATGCCTTTCTTAACAGAGGAATTATGGCAGAATTTACCAAAAATTAATGAAGAAAAATATTTAATAACGGCAAAGTGGCCTGAATTTAATCCTGAACATGATTTTGAAAAAGAAGAAAATGAGTTTGAAAAAATAAAAAGTTTTATTAGAGGCATAAGAAATGTTAAAGCTGATATAAATATACCTCAAATCACAAAAATAGAAATTGCATATAAAACTTTAGGTGATAATAGCTGGATAAAAAATAACGAATCAATAATAAAGGAATTAGCCTTTGTGACGAAAATAAATATTGTTGATGAAAAACCAGAAAAATCTGCTACATCATATGTTGATGAAACTATAGAAGCATATGTTAAATTGGGAGAATTGATTGATATAGATGCAGAAAAAATTAGATTAAATAAGAAAAAAGAAAAATTAGAAAAAGAATTTATAAAATATGATAAAAAATTAAAAAATAATAAATTTATTTCCAATGCTCCAGAGGATGTAATAGAAGATGTAAAAGAAAAGTATTCAACAGTAAAAACACAAATAGAAAAATTAGAAAAATTAATAGAGGAGCTAAAATAGCATGATTTCAACATTAAAAGAAGCTGTTGAATATATATATGATAGACGTGGTGGAACAAGAATCAAATATGGATTGGATAGAATCAACAAATTATGTGATTTATTGGGAAATCCTCAAAGGGATTTCCCGGTTATTCATGTCACAGGAACAAATGGTAAAGGTAGTACATCTAAAGCTATACACAATATTTTAAAAGAACATGGTTTAAAAGTTGGTTTGTTTACATCACCGCATTTAACTCATATTTCTGAGAGAATAAAGATAAATGGAAAATCAATGAAAGATAGTGAATTTATTACAATATTAAATGAAATGATTTTCTCTATTGAAAAAATGGATAATATGAAAGATGAAATGTCTCCTTCTTTTTTTGAAATAATCACAGCGCTTGCTTTAAAATATTTTTCAAACCAAAATGTAGATGTTGCCGTATTAGAAGTTGGTTTAGGAGGCCGATTAGACGCTACAAATGTTGTAGTTTCTGATGTTTCTGTTATAACTACCGTTCAATATGACCATATGAATTTATTGGGAAATACCTTGGAAAAAATTGCTTTTGAAAAGGCGGGAATAATAAAAAATAACAATAACGTAGTTTTAGGTAATATAACGGATTCTGCAAAAAAAATAATCCTTCAAAGAGCTAATGAAGTTGGAATTAATAATGTTTTTGAATTTGAAAAGGATTTTACTTTTAAAAATCCTGCTTTTTCTTTGAACTGGAATTCCATAGATTATAAGAGTAAATATAATAAAATTGATAATTTGATTTATAAAGCCAACGGAACATATCAGCCTTATAATATTTCAACTGCTATAATGGCTGTTGAAAGTTTTTTTGAGAAAAAAGATAAAAAACTGGATATTAATAAAACTAAAAAAGCTCTAAAAGGTTTTTTATGGGAAGGTAGATTCGAACTATTAGAATATAAAAATAAAAATGTTATTTTAGAAGGTGCACATAATATTTCCGGTGCTTTAGCTTTAAAAAATTCTATAAAAACATACATAAAAAATTTCAAAAGAGCAGCTTTAGTAGGGATATTGGACGATAAAGACATTGAAGGTATGGTTAATATTATTGCAAACGAATTCGATTATATTATCATTACTCAAGTTCCAAATAAGCGTTCAAATAATCCAGAATATGTATATGCATTATTTAAAAAATTTAATAAAAATGTTGTTTTTATTAAAGATCCTGTTGAGGCCTTTAACAATTTACTTTCTTCACCATATGATTATTATTTTGTCACTGGGTCTTTGTATTTAGTTGGAAAAATACGCGGATATATATTCAATCTGGAGGAAATTTGATGATTAGAAAAATTACCGGGTTAATACAAACATTAAACACATCTGAAATAATTATACAATCGGGGAATTTTTACTTTGAAAGCATTCCAACATATAGAATATTAAAAAATTGCGAAAAAAATAAGGAATATTTATTCGAAACATATTTAGATATAAACGAATGGAATATATCTCTTTATTTATTTTATGATGAATTTGAAAGAAATATGTTTTTATCTTTAAAAAAAGTTTCTAAATTAGGTGCAAAAAGTGCTATAAAAATAATTCAAAACGCTGATGCGGAAAATATAGCTAATATGATTTCCACAAATGATATAAATGGACTATCAAAATTACCCGGAATTGGCAAAAAAACTGCTGAAAGAATCGCCAATGAATTAAAAAATAAATTTGAATCTTTTATTTCAACAGATAATAATAAATTTAATGATGCTTTAGACGCCTTAGAAGCCTTAGGATTTGATAGAAATAAGATTTATACTATCTTAAAAGATTTGGATCTTAATAATCTTTCTTTAGAAAATATTATTACACAAGCCTTGAAGAAATTGTGATAATATCTTAATTTTAATTAATGAAAATAATGTTAAAATATATATTGATGTATAATTGGGGGTGTACTATGAGGATTTTAATTTTAGCTGCTGGTTTGGGAAAAAGGATGAAATCAAAATATCCAAAAGTTATGCATAAAATAATGGGAAAAGAATTGGTAAACTGGGTTATCGATACAGCAGGAAAACTCAATCCAACAAAAATAGGAGTGGTTTTAGGTCATAAAAGTGAGATGATACAAAATATACTTCCAGAAGATGTTGAAATTTACTATCAAAAAGAGCAATTGGGTACCGGACATGCTGTAATGTCTGCTAAGGATTTTATAAACGATGAAAACATATTAATATTATACGGAGATACACCTTTAATAACTGCTAACACATTAAATAAGCTCATTGAAAAACATAATTCAACTGATGCTGATGCAACTATATTAACGGCTATTTTAGATAATCCAACAGGATATGGAAGAATATTAAAAGATATTAAAGGAAATTTTATAGATATTATCGAAGAAGCAGATACTGATGAAACACAAAAGAAAATAAAAGAAATAAATTCTGGATTTGTTATATATAAAGGCAAGAAACTAATAGATGGTTTAGCAAAAATTAAACCAAATAATAATCAAGGCGAATATTATTTAACTGATGTAGCAAAACACTTAAATTATGTTGAGACATATATTTTAGAAGATTTTTCAGAAGCACTTGGAATAAATAACAGAATACAACTTGCTGAAGCTGAAAAAATAATGAAAAAAAGAACTTTAACTAATTTAATGTTAGATGGAGTTACTATTATTGACCCTGACACAACATATATATCTCCTGACGTAAAAATCGGACAGGACACTGTAATTTATCCTATGACATTTATTTACGGAAAAACCGAAATAGGTGAAGAGTGCGAAATAGGGCCAATGACTCGAATTGAAAATTGTAAAATTGGAAATTTTGTAAAAATTTTCAGATCTGAATGTGAGGAAGCCATAATTGAAAATAATGTTTCTGTTGGGCCATATTCAAGGTTGAGAACAGGTACAGTCTTAAAAGAGAATGTAAAGATTGGAAATTTTGTAGAAACTAAAAAAACCACCGTAAGTAAAAATACTAAAGCACAACATTTAACATACTTAGGTGACGCATTTATTGGCGAAGATACAAATATTGGAGCAGGAACAATAACATGCAATTACGATGGGAAAAATAAACATAAAACATATATTGGAAACAACGTTTTTGTTGGTAGCAACACGGCTTTAGTTGCGCCAATAAAAATTGAGAATAATGCTCTAATAGGAGCTGGCTCTACAATAACTGAAAACATCCCAGAAGGTGCGTTGGCTCTTGGTAGAGCACGACAGATAAATAAAGAAAACTGGGTATTTAAAAAGAGGGAGAAAGGAGAGTAAAAAAATGCCTTTTTCAATGGCCCACGAAATTAAGATTTTTACCGGGAATTCTAATACTACATTAGCTGAAAAAATTGTTCAATATTTAGGTATAAGATTAAGTGAAATTGAATTAAAAAGATTTGCTGATGGTGAAGTTAATTTGAGGATTGGTGAAACTGTTAGAGG
Organism: Marinitoga sp. 1154; assembly: GCF_013363285.1. Classification (NCBI taxonomy): domain Bacteria; kingdom Thermotogati; phylum Thermotogota; class Thermotogae; order Petrotogales; family Petrotogaceae; genus Marinitoga; species Marinitoga sp. 1154. Next base: position 40,439 of record NZ_LBFB01000005.1, read on the forward strand.
ATTGGATACATTTGTTATTCAATCAACATCTGCTCCAGTAAATGAAAATTTAATGGAATTATTAATTATGATTGATGCTCTAAAAAGGGCTTCTGCAAATTCAATCGCTGTTGTTATTCCATATTTCGGATATGCAAGACAGGATAGAAAGGCGAGAGGAAGGGATCCTATTTCAGCTAAATTAGTTGCAAATCTTTTAACTGTTGCTGGCGCAACAAGAATAGTCACGATTGATTTACACGCTGAACAAATTCAGGGGTTTTTTGATATACCTGTGGATAATTTAATGGGCTTTCCTGTATTCGTAAATTACTTTAAAAATGAATGTGAAGATTTCGAACCCGATTCATCAGTTGTTGTATCGCCTGATGTTGGTGGTGTAAAAAGGGCGAGAAAGTTTGCAGAAAAAATGAATTTACCTCTTGCTATCCTTGATAAAAGAAGACCAAAAGATAATGTTGCAGAAATTGTAAATATAATTGGTGACGTTAAAGATAAAACTGCTATCATTTTTGATGATATAATAGATACGGGAGGTTCTCTTGTTGGAGCTGCCGAAATGTTGAAAGAAAAGGGTGCTAAAAAAGTTATTGCTTGCGCAACACATGGTGTTCTTTCCAAAAATGCAAAAGAAAAGTTACAAAATTCAGTAATTGAAAAAGTATATGTTACAGATACAATATATCATAATGATTTGCCTGGTAAATTTCATGTATTATCGGTAGCGTCACTTCTCGGCGAAACCGTAGCCAGAATTAAAAATAATCTATCTGTAAGTATATTATTTAAGTAATTAAACAAAATAATTTATTCATATAGGAGGGATTCAAATGGCAAAAGTATACCAACTAAAAGCTATTGAAAGAAAAGAAGGAGAAAAATCAAATCATGTAAAAAAAGAGGGTTTTATCCCTGCAGTAGTGTATGGACCTGGTTTAGAAGGAAACATTCATTTAAAAATTTCTTCAGTTGAAACAATATTAATGCTCGATAAAATTGAAGAAACTACACCTATTCAATTGAATATTGAAAAGGAAAATGGCGAAACATACAAAGTTACAACATTTTTAAAAACTGTTCAAAGACATAAAGTAACGGATAAACCTATTCATGCAGATTTCTATGTGCCTTCAGAAGGACACAAAATGCATCTTAATATCCCAATAGAATTTGTTGGAGAAGCAAAAGGATTATCCAGAGGCGGTATGTTAGATATTCACCATCACGAATTACCTGTTGAAATTTTACCAAAGGATATTGTCGAAAAATTTGTTGTTGATATAACCGATTTAGATGTTAACGATCATTTAACAGTAAAAGATTTAAATATTGCTGAATCTATAGATGTTTTATTGGATGAAGATGAAATTATTGTATCAATTCCAGTAGCTGGAAGAGTTTCTGAAACTACTGAAGAAACAGAAGAAACAGAAGAAGATGGAGAAGAAGCTTAATATATGAAAATAATAATTGGATTAGGTAATCCAGGCCCACGTTATGTATTTACAAAACATAACGTGGGGTTTTTGGTTGTAGATAGATATTATGAAATAAATAAAGATAAATTAAAAAAAACAGAAAAAAGATCTTTTGAAGGATATTATAACAATGAAATAATCCTGGTAAAACCACTTACATATATGAACTTAAGTGGGAAAGTTTTATATGAATTAAAAGAATATTATGATAATCCAGAGGATATAATAGTAATATATGACGATGTTGCTTTAGAACTGGGAAAAATAAGAATTAGACCTAACGGCTCATCTGGAGGACATAACGGATTAAAATCTATAATATCTACCTTACAAAATACAGATTTTCCAAGAATTCGTGTAGGAATTGGTCCAAAACCAAAATATATGGATCTTGCTGATTATGTTTTAAGTGAATTTTCAAATGATGAATATTATAAAATAAATAAAGTAATAGATAAGATAATCCCCACAATAGATCTAATATTAGAAAATAAAATCGTTGAAGCTATGAATAAATATAATAATAAAATGCTTACTGGAGATGACATTTAATGAAATGCCATTTATGTCAAAAAAATAATGCTGAAATAATACAGAAATTCGATTATGATGGTATTGAAACAAAAATCGGATACTGTCAAAGCTGTTTAAATGAAATGGCTAAATTTCATACTATTCCAGTAAATAAAAATAAATTAAGTTTATTTTCTACTAACGTTTTTTTTAAAAATAAATTTCCAGTAAAAAAAGATCTAATAGAAATAAAAAATGTTAAAAGCCGGGTAATAATAGAACTTCCAATATCCATAAAAAATTTATTATTTTCAGATGATGATAATTCAAAACTCAGAAACACTCAAACATTAATAAAACGCGGATTCGAATTTTGGAAAAATGAATACGAAATTGCAAAAAAAGAAATGAATGAAGAAAGAATGAAATTAATAGAAGATATATTGAACAAAATAAAAAAATTGTTATAATCAAAATTCTGTAATAAACAGGCAAAATGTGCCTGTTTATTACATTTATAACATAATCTTTGCCTCTTCATACGTATCGAGAATATTCATCAATCTATTAACTTTGGTAATATCTAAAATATCTTTTATTAAAGCATTAATATTTATAAAAATCAATTTATTGTTATATGTCCTTGCCTTTTGTATTAAAGAAATTATTATTCCAAGACCGTTACTATCTATAAAATAAACATTTGAAAAATCTACAATTATTTTAGCATTTTTAAGCATTAGCATTTTATTTAATGCTTCTTTTATTTTCTGGCTATTTTCAACTGTAATATTATTTAAAAACCTCACTTTAAAAAAATTCTTCTTTTTTTCCAGTACAAAATATTCATTCATATTTTTCCCTCCTGATATATAATCGTCTTTTAAAAGTTCTTGCTTTAATATTAGAAATTTATGATATAATAACCATATAAAAAAATAGCGAATTGTTTAGATTCGCAAAGAAGGGAGGATTTTAATGGACATTATAAACTTAAGTGGCATTATCTTTGGCCTGATTGGAATTATTTTTACTGTCTTTCTAACTTTTAAAGTATTGGAAAACTCTCCAGGAAATGAAAAAATGCAAAAAATATCAGGAGCTATTCAAACTGGAGCGAAGGCATTTTTAATTTCAGAATATAAAATTCTTTATATTATTGTATTGCTTATTTTCCTATTGCTTGGATTTGCAAATAATTGGATAATGGCTTTATCGTTCTTTTTGGGAGCAACATTATCCGTTGCTGCAGGTTTTTTTGGCATGAGTATTGCAACAAAAACCAATACTAGAACCGCTCAAGGTGCTATTGAATCTTTGAGTAAAGGCTTAAAAATAGCTTTTAATGGTGGAGCAGTAATGGGAATGACTGTAGCTTCGCTCGGATTATTTGGTCTGGGGTTAATCTATTATTTGACAGATGGCGATACAATTGCTATGAGTGGATATGCTATGGGGGCATCATTAGTTGCATTATTTGCAAGAGTTGGAGGAGGAATTTTTACCAAAGCTGCTGATGTCGGTGCAGATTTAGTTGGAAAAACTGAAGCTGGAATCCCGGAAGATGATCCGAGAAATCCTGCTGTAATTGCTGATAATGTTGGAGATAATGTTGGAGACGTCGCAGGTATGGGCGCAGATTTATATGAATCATTTGTTGGATCCATATTTTCTGCTTCTGCACTTGGTATCATTTTATTTAATGAAAAAGGATCTGTTTTCCCTTTTTTAGTTGTATCTATTGGTATATTATCAGCTATTATCGGTATAATAATTTTTAATTTAAGTTTGAAAAACAAAGAAAATGTTAATCCTTCAAAAGCGTTACATTTCGGTACATATATTGCAAATGGATTAACGCTTATAGGAGTATTATTTTTATCATTAATTTATCTTAAAACTATAAATCCATTTTTTGTTATTTTTTTAGGAATGATTGTTGGAATGATTATTGGTAACGTTACTGAATATTATACTGCAAAAAAACCTGTTAAACAGCTTGCTAAAAGTGCGGTTAGTGGCGCTGCACCTTTATTGATAAGCGGTATGGCTATTGGCATGGAATCTACAGCTATTCCTGTTATATTAATATCTTTTGCAACTATAATTTCATATAATTTACTTGGACTATTCGGAATAGCCTTAGCTGGTGTTGGAATGCTGGCTACTCTCGGTATTACTCTGGCAATTGATGCCTATGGGCCCATTGCAGATAATGCTGGCGGTATTGCTCAAATGGCCGAACTTGATTCATATGTTAGAGATAGAACAGACCAATTAGATGCTGTCGGTAATACTACTGCAGCTATAGGAAAAGGTTTTGCTATAGGCTCTGCTGCTTTAACTGCACTGGCTTTGTTTGCTTCATATACAAAAGTTACTAACTTAAACATCATCGATTTATCAAAATCACAAGTATTCATAGGGGCTTTAATTGGTGGTATGCTACCATTTTTATTTTCTTCAATGGCTATGAAAGCGGTTGGAGATGCTGCAGAAATAATGGTTCAGGAAGTAAGACGCCAATTTAAAGAAATTGTCGGTCTAATGGAAGGAAAAGCTGATCCTGATTATTCTGCCTGTGTTTCAATTGCTACTAAAGGTGCTTTGAGAAAAATGGTTTTACCTTCATTACTTGCCGTTTTTATGCCCATTTTAATATTTTTTATCCTGGGTAAAGAAGCTGTTGCAGGCATGCTTGTGGGAACAACAGTTTCAGGTGTGATGCTTGCAATATTTATGGCAAATTCTGGTGGTGCATGGGACAATGCAAAAAAATATATAGAAGAAGGCAACTATGGCGGAAAAGGTACATTTGCTCATAAAGCTGCTGTTATAGGAGATACTGTCGGTGATCCTTTTAAAGACACTGCCGGACCAGCAATAAACATATTAATAAAACTTATGTCTATAATATCAATTGTTGTTATTCCAATATTAATAAAAATCTTCGGGTAAAGGAGGATTAATATGAAAAGAATTGCCGTTTTAAATGTTGGTGGAGATTGTCCTGGTTTGAATAGTGCAATTAGAGCTTTAGTTAGAAAATCCGCTATGGAAGATATTGAAGTTTTAGGAGTATATGACGGTTTTAAGGGTTTTTTAGAAGATAGAGTATTTGTAATGACAAAAGAACATGTATCAGGAATACTGGAACGTGGTGGAACTATTTTAGGCTCTTCTAAATTTGATCCTACAAAAAATCCTGACGATCTATTGAAATTAAAAGAAAATTTTGAAAAATATCAGATTACTGCTTTTATAATAATGAGCGGACATACTGGTACAGAAATAGCCATAAAATTATCGGATGAAGGTATGCCTTCAATTATAATTCCTGCAACAATAGATAATGATCTACCATGGACCGATTTCAGTATAGGCTTTTTTACAGCTTTAGAAACAGTAACAAAAACTCTTGATTCTCTTCATTCTACAGCCAGCGCCGGTCATAGAGTTATTGTTGTTGAAGTTGGTGGTGATGAAGCTGGTTGGCTGGCTACATTAGGAGGTTTAACCGGCGGAGCTGATTATATATTAATTCCTGAAATTAAATTTAATCCTGATAAATTAATTGAAAATATAAGAAAAAGATATGAAGAAGGCAAAAAATTCTCCATTGTTGTAGTTCAGGAAAAATGTCCTCTATCTGAAAGATTAAAACTTATTAAAGAAAAATTACCTGAAAGTACTCCTTCTGAAATAGTTTCAAGATATATTAAAGACACTATTGAGGGAGTTGAATGTCGAAATGTTAATCTGGGTTATATGCAAAGAGGTGGAACACCTGTATCTTTTGATAGGTTGATCGCAACAATGTTTTCAACAAAGGCCATTGAATACATCAAAAAAGGAAAAGTCAATATTGCACTATCTCTAAAAGGTTTTGAAATATCGAGTGTACCTTTTTCACAGGATTTATTAAACAATAAAGAAATTGACTCCAGAATTTATGAAATGGCAAAAATTTTCTTTTAAAAAAGCCCGTACGGGCTTTTTTATTTTTATGCATCAAATTCTTTATTCTTCATATATATAAGTTTAATATATATATAATAGTTCGTAAAGTTAATAATTTATTTCTTATGTTAATATAAGAAATGAAATTTCTTTCATACTTGACAAGTATATTAAAATATAGTAAAATATAAACAAGTTTTTACGTTTAATACATTTGAATAGGGAGGGATTCTATGAAGAAATTTTTAGTGGCAATGGTTTTAGTTCTTTCAATGGTATTGTATGCAAATATCAAAATTGGTGTGGTATTACCAATGACCGGAGGAATTGCAGCTTTTGGTGAAATGAGCTGGCAGGGTATTAAATTAGCTCATGAAATGTATCCAGAAGTATTAGGAGAAAAAATTGATCTTGTATTGGTAGATAATAGATCAGAAAAGACAGAAGCTGCAAATGCTGTAAGTAGGGTTATCGATAAAGAAAAGGTTGTTGCTATTATCGGTGAAGTTGCAAGCGCTCATTCTTTGGCTGGTGGTGCTGTTGCAGAAAGAAAGAAAATTCCTATGTTAACTTCTTCTTCAACAAACCCATTGGTTACTAACAGAAAAAAATATGTTTCACGTGTATGTTTTATTGATCCTTATCAGGGTGCAGCTGCTGCAATTTTTGCATTTAAAAATTTAAACGCAAAAAAAGCCGCTGTATTTATCGATGTTGAACAGGATTATAGTGTGGGATTGGCAAATTTCTTTAAAAAGAAATTCCAAGAATTGGGCGGAAATTACTTTATCGAATTTTTCAAAACTGGTGATCAAGAGTTCAGTGCTCAATTGACAGATGCTATTAACAAGAATCCTGATGTTTTATACATCACAGGTTATTATCCAGAAATCTCTTTATTTTCAAGACAGGCAAGAATGTTGGGTTTCAAAGGTCCTATTTTAGCTGGAGATGGTGCAGAAGCTCCTGAATTAATAAAAATTGGTGGGGAAGCTGTAGAAGGTTTATATTATACAACCCATTTCCATCCAAAAGGTGCAGCAACTGAAATGACAAAGGTTTTTGTTGAAAAATTCAGAGAAAAATTTGGTTCTGAACCTGGCGCAATGCACGCATTAGGGTTTGATGCATATTTAGTATTAAGAAAAGCTATAGAAATGGCTGGAAAACCTGATCCAAAAGCTATAGCAAAAGCTATCAGGCAGGTTAAAAATTTTGAAGGTGCCACTGGTATGATAACAATAAACAAAAACGGGGATGCAGAAAAATCTGTTGTTATTGATATGGTTAAAAATGGAGAATTTACATATGTTACAACTGTAAATCCTGCGGCTGAATAATATATAAATAAAATAAATCCCCGGAATTTCCGGGGATTTTTTAAAAACGGAGGTGTCGGCATTGAGTGGTTCTATTTTTCTTCAAAATTTGTTTAATGGAATAATGTTTGGTGGATTATATGCTCTTTTAGCAGTTGGATATACCATGGTTTATGGTATATTACGATTGATAAATTTCGCTCATGGAGATATTATGATGATGGGGGTTTATTTTGCTCTTTATGCTTCACTTGCTGGAGCACCATTATGGCTTGCTGTTATAATTGGGGTCATTGGCGCTTCAATTTTAGGATTTTTAATTGATAGAATTGCATATAAGCCTTTAAGAAATGCCCCAAGAATTTCTGCTTTAATAACAGCCATTGGTATGAGTTTCTTTTTAGAAAGTTTTGCCGTTGTTGTTTTTGGGGCAGTTCCAAAATCATTTACATCTGTTTTTAATGAAAAAAACAGATGGATTTTGGATAAAACCTGGAATATTGGTGGTGCAAGAATTCCCGTATTAACTTTTATGGTATTTTTTATAACTGCTTTATTATTCTTGCTTTTATTCTGGATAGTTTATAGAACAAAGATTGGTATGGCTATGAGGGCTATTTCTTCAGATATTCCTACAACCTCTTTAATGGGAATTAATGTAGATATGGTTATAGGATTTACTTTCGCACTCGGTTCAGCTATGGCAGCAGCTGGAGGAATCATGTGGGCAATGAGATATCCTAATGTTCAGCCGTATATGGGATTCATGCCAGGATTAAAAGCCTTTATCGCTGCCGTTTTAGGAGGTATAGGATCTATTCCTGGCGCTGTTGTGGGAGGATTTCTATTAGGATTATTAGAAATCTTTCTTGTTGCTTTAATGCCGAGTGCAGCTGGATATAGAGATGCTTTTGCTTTTATTATTCTTATTGTTATTTTATTAATAAAACCAGATGGACTATTGGGGAAAAAGTCCGTAGTAAAGGTGTGATAGCATGAAAAAATTAAATTACACTTTAACCCTTATATTCGTTATATTATTTAGTCTTTTCTTATATTATGCACAAGGAAATTTTAGCGATTATACTCTAAGAATTCTCACACTTATACCTATATATGCTATTATGGCAGTAAGTTTAAATTTAATAAATGGTATTACGGGTATTTTTTCTTTAGGACATGCCGGTTTTGTATTATTGGGCGCATATACATCTGCATTACTTACTTTAGAACCTTTTCAAAAAGAAATTTCGTATATTATAGTACCCATTCAGCCATGGCTATTAAATTTACATGCTAATTTTCTTATAGCTACACTGGCCGGTGGTGTTGTTGCTGCAATTTTTGCATTTTTAATTGGATGGCCAACATTAAAATTATCCGGAGATTATTTAGCAATTGCAAGTTTAGGATTTGCAGAAATAGCAAGAGTTTTAGCCAATAATTTAATAAGCGTAACAAATGGTCCTTTAGGATTAAAAGGACTTCCAAATTACACTAATCTTTATTGGTCATGGGGTTGGTTATTAATTACCTTAATAGCTATAATAAGTTTAATTAAAAGTTCTTATGGAAGGGCTTTAATAGCTATAAGAGAAGATTCAATTGCAGCAGAATCAATGGGAATTAATGTATTTAGCCATGAACTTATGTCTTTTGTTTTTGGTGCATTTTTTGCTGGAATTTCTGGAGCATTATATGCTCACTGGTTGACAACTATCGATCCAAGAATTACAACTTTTGGACCATTGTTAACATTTTATGTTTTGATTATGGTAGTGCTTGGAGGATTAGGAAGTATAACAGGGTCTATCATAGGAGCTGGAGTTTTTGCTTTAATGTTTGAATATTTACGTTCTTTAGAAGAACCTTTTGATATATTTGGCGTTCATGTTCCAGGTATTCCTGGAATGAGAATGTTAGTCATATCTGCTATATTTATATTTATTATGATTTTTTGGCAAAAAGGTATTATGGGAAGAGCAGAATTTTCATGGGAAAAATTTTTAAAATTATTTGGAATAAAGGTTAAAAAAACTTCTATAGTTGAGTTATATATGAAAAAAGAAGGTGATGTTGAATGAAAAAAATTCTTGAAATGAACCATATTACCATGCAATTTGGGGGACTTATTGCTGTTAATGACTTTCATAATCAATTATATGAAGGTGAATTGCTTGGTTTAATAGGCCCTAACGGAGCTGGGAAAACAACTGCATTTAATGTTATTACTGGCATATATATACCAACAAAAGGAAAAGTAATATTTGATGGAATAGATATCACACCATTTAAACCTCATGAAATTACTCATCTTGGAATTGCACGAACGTTTCAAAACATCAGACTTTTTCAAGACATGACTGTTTTAGAAAATGTTATAGTTGCTCAACATCATATGTTATCAAATACTGATGTGGATAAAATTCTCAAAAAACACGGAAAAAAAATGAAAGGAAGTTCTTTTTTATGGTTTATTAAGGCTTTAACTAAAGTTGGATATATACATAAAGAAAAAGATATGATTAAAGAAGGATTATTGCTTTTAGAAAAAGTTGGATTATTAGACTTAGCAGAAGAAAAAGCTTCTTCTTTACCATATGGATTACAAAGAAAATTAGAAATCGCAAGGGCTTTAGCAACACATCCAAAAGTATTGTTATTAGACGAACCTGCTGCAGGGATGAATCCTCAGGAATCTGAAGAATTAATGCATTTTATACGTCAAATCAGAGATGATTTCAACCTTTCAATATTATTGATAGAACATGATATGAAAGTTGTAATGGGAATATGTGAAAGAATTTTGGTTCTGGATTATGGAGCTATTATAGCTGAAGGAGAGCCAAAAGATATACAAAACAATCCAAAAGTTATCGAGGCTTATCTTGGAGAGGAGTGGAAGAATGCAAAAGCAGAATGAAATTGTTCTTGAAATAAAAAATCTTAATATTTATTATGGAGCCATTCATGCTGTAAAAGGAATAAATATAAAAGTTCCAAAAGGAAAAATTGTAACTTTAATTGGAGCAAACGGAGCAGGCAAAACTTCCACCCTTTCTTCAATTGCTGGAATGGTTAAACCTAAGGAAGGTGAAATATTATATAAAAATAATAATATAGCTGGAAAATCTCCTCATGAAATTAATAGAATGGGTATCGCTTTGGTTCCAGAAGGTAGGCGTATTTTTCCAAACCTTACTGTATATGAAAATTTAATGATGGGTGCTTTCAATAGAACTGATAAGGAGGAAATTGAAAGGGATTTACATTGGGTTTATAACCTTTTTCCAAGACTAAAAGAAAGATTAAAACAACTCGGCGGAACATTATCTGGTGGGGAACAACAAATGCTCGCTATTAGCAGGGCATTAATGAGCAGACCAGATTTAATAATGATGGATGAACCATCTTTAGGACTTGCACCAGTGTTGGTATCGGAAGTTTTTGATATTATCAGGATAATCAATGAAAATAGCGGCACTATTTTACTTGTTGAACAAAATGCTGCACAAGCATTAAAAATATCTCATTATGGCTATGTATTAGAAACGGGTAAAATAATTCTTGAAAATGATTCTGATTTATTATTAAAAGATGAAAATGTGCAAAAAGCTTACTTAGGAATGGCATAATACGCCGTCATACTCCGTTTGAATAAAGCAGTAGCTCCCATTAGGGAGCTACTGTCATTTTTTTATTAATATATTTCTTTTTTCTAATAATATTAGAAGCGGCAATCCTAAAAGATAGCAGGCAATAAATTCGCCAATACCAATCCAAAATACCGTGGGCCAATATGGAACATTGGCAAGAGGAGCAACATATGCTGAAACTCCAAAAGCATTAACTATAACAGGAGGTAAAGGAGCTAAATATTTATTTGGCATTTTATAAGTTAAATATGCTGCAAATAATGTTAACGCACTACCTAAAAAGATATCAATAGCACCAAATCCTCCAAACACATTAGCCAGCATAGCGCCGATATATAATGCTGGAATAAATACTGGATTCAAAAACGGCAAAACCGTTAATGCTTCTGAAACCCTAACCTGCATCGGTCCATAGCTAATGGGCTGTAATAAAACCGTTAATGCTACATATAATGCTGCTACAACACCTGCTAATACCATGTTTTTAGTTTTCATTATTATAACACCTCCTTGTTTTGTTAAGGCGGGTGCCGCGACCGCCGGATGAATTATATCTAAATTTTATTATTATAGAAATAAAAATATGTTAAAATAGTGAAGTGATAATAAAAAAAATAATTCCAACACCAAGAGAGATTAATGCGTGTTTATCGTTTTTTCTTATTTTATCTTCGTTTTTCATGTATCCCTTTCTTGTTTCTTTTACAGAAGAATTAAACAAATATATTCCATTTAGCGTAAAGATTACTCCTAAAAAGAAAAAAATATTTGCCCACATCTTTTTACCTCCACACATCCTTTGAATTTTTACATTAAAGTATTATAATTATATCATGCATAGTAAAAGGAGGTATTAACATTGAATAAAGAATTAACTCCACCACATAATACAGAAGCAGAAGAAGCTCTATTGGGAAGTATATTTTTAGACCCTCAAGTTTTACCTGATGTATTGGAAGAAATTAGATCTAATGATTTTTATAATCAACAATATCAAATTATTTTTAAAATAATAGAAGATTTATTTGATAGAGGACTTCCTGTTGATGCTATTTCAGTTATGGAGAATTTACGAAATGCTAATCTTCTTGAAAAAGCTGGTGGGGAAGATAAACTTATATATTTAGCAGAAGTGGTTCCCACTCCTGCGAATGTATTGTATTATGCTAAAATTGTAAAAGATAAATCACTTCTTAGAAGTCTTGTGAGTGTTAGTTCTGAAATTGTTGAAGCTACAAGAACTATTGGTGAAGCTGAGGAAATTTTAGATTTTGCAGAAAAAAAAATATTTGAAATAGCCGAATCTCGTGCAACAAGAACATATGATTCAGTTCCTAATATTGTTCATGATGTTTTTGAGAAATTAGATGAGTTGAAAAAAAGGGCATCTATTGAACCAAATGCTCTTGTTACTGGACTACCTACCGGTTTTATTTCTCTGGATAGATTAACATCTGGTTTTCATAGATCTGATTTAATAATTATTGCTGCAAGACCTTCCATGGGTAAAACAGCATTTGCTTTGAATGTTGCCAGTAACCTTGCTATAAAGTATAAAATACCCATAGCAATGTTCAATCTGGAAATGTCAAAAGAACAATTAGTTCAAAGAATTTTATGCGCAGAAGCGGAAGTCGATTTACAAAAGGTTAGAACTGGCATGCTAAACAATGATGATTGGGACAAATTGGTAAATGCCGCACATAAACTTTCACAATCAAAAATTGTTGTTGACGATGAACCCGGATTGGATCCTAGAACATTACGTGCAAAAGCTCGTAGAATGAAAAGAGAATATGGAATTGAAGCTATTTTCATTGACTACTTGCAGTTAATGTCATCTAAAAATAGAGGTTCTGAAAGCAGACAACAGGAAATTTCAGAAATATCACGTTCATTAAAACTATTAGCGAGAGAATTAAATGTTGTTATTGTTGCTCTATCACAATTATCTCGTGCTGTTGAACAAAGAGAAGATAAAAGACCGCGATTAAGTGATTTAAGAGAATCTGGCGCTATAGAACAGGATGCTGATATGGTTATGTTTTTATATAGAGATGCTTACTACAAACGAAAAAAAGAAAGTGACAAAAAAGATAAAAATAACGAAAATCTAATACTAAATCATCCCCATGAATCGGAATTAATTATAGGCAAACAAAGAAACGGACCAGTTGGTACTATTAAATTAATGTTTGATCCAAAAGTAACCTTATTTTACGAAAAAGATAGCATTCATAGTGATTCTTACTAATTATTACTATGTCTAAAAAGTTAAATTCATTCAGATAGAAAACAAGAATTTTAAACCAATAGCCCACCGCAAGTTAAATAATTACGGCGTACTATTTAAGAGTTTTTTATTTTTGAAAAATACAATTTTTAATCCAAAAAACCGTTGTAAGCGTGTAACACCGCAGGTGTGCTATTGATAATACGGAGGAGAAAGCATGAAAGAAAATTTAAAAAACAAAATTTTAAAACTAATAAAAAACAAACCACTCTTACAAAAAGAATTATATGATAAATTAAAAGCCAAAAATAAAAATGAAAAAAAAGAAATACGAAATATATTGAAAGATTTGCAGGAAGAAGGAGAAGTCTATAAAAATTCAAAAAATAGGTTTTGCATTGTTGGAAATAATATGAAAATCGGTATTATAGAATTTACCCGACGTGGAAGTATGGCATTTGTAACTACAAAAAAAGGAGAAGAGATTGCCATCACTTTAGAAAATACAAAAGATGCTATGCATAAAGATCTGGTATTAATAGAAATAGTAGGGTCATGGCGTGATTTGCCAAAAGGAAAAGTTTTAAGAGTATTAAAAAGGAATATTACAAAAATTGTTGGTATCTTTGAACAAAAAAAATTATTTGGCTTTGTCTTGCCAATTGATCAAAAAATAAATACAGATTTTTATGTTTCACCTGAAAATTTCAATAAAGCCAAGCCAGGGCAAATAGTTGAAGCTAAAATAATAAAATACACAAGAAAAAACCCTGAAGTAAAGATAACTAAAATTATAGGAAATGTTAATGACCCAGAGGTTGATCTTCCTATTGTAATAATAAAACACGATCTGCCAGAACCTGGTGTATTTCCTGAAAATGTTATGAAAGAAGCTTTATCTATACCCAAGACAATTCAGAAAAAAGATTTAAAAGGAAGAAAAGATTTCAGGGACGAATTAATCGTAACTATTGACGGTGATAATGCAAAAGATTTCGATGATGCTGTTCAGGTGAAAAAATTAGATAACGGAAATTATCTATTAGGTGTTCACATTGCTGATGTTTCAAATTATGTAAAAGAAGGATCTAATTTAGACAAAGAGGCATTTAAAAGAGGTACAAGTATTTATTTAATAGATACAGTTATACCTATGCTACCCCATGAACTATCTGATTGGATCTGTTCTCTGGTTGAAGGTGAAGATAGATTGACTATGTCTTTGTTAATGGAGATAGATAAAGATGGAGAGGTTGTTAATTTTGATGTATATAATGGCATTATTAATAGTAAAAAAAGATTAACATATAATAAGGTGAATAAAATATTAAATAATGATGCTGACTCTGAACTTGAAAAAGAAATTGGATGGTTAAGACCAAACCTGGAATTAATGAAAGAATTAATGGAAATTATAAGAGAAAACAGAAGAAGAAGAGGGGCTATTTTAGACATAGAAGGTGGAGAGGTTAAATTTATTTTTGATGAAAAAGGCAATGTCGAAGATATTATTCCTGTTGAAAGAGGCATATCAGAAGTTATAATAGAAGAATTTATGATAAAAGCTAATGAAACAATTGCTTCTATATTTGATTCTCAGGGATTACCTTTTATTTATAGGATTCACGAAGAACCTGACCCTGATATGTTATTACAACTTAAAAATTACTTAGAAATAGTGGGATTGAGATATAAATTTCCTAAAAACATACATCCTAAATTATTGCAGGATATGTTGGAACACTTAAAGGATCATCCATTAAGAAAAAGCATTCAAAAACTGCTTGTAAGATCTTTAAAAAGAGCAGTATATTCTGATTTAAATGTTGGACATTTTGGATTAGCCTCACAAAATTATACACACTTCACATCCCCAATAAGAAGATATCCAGATTTAATTGTACATAGGCTATTAAAAAAATATTTAAAAAATAAAGGCACTCTAAAAAATAAAGAAATTGAAAAATATTCTAAATTACTTCCAGAAATAGCTTCTCATAGCTCTAAAAGAGAAAGGGTTGCTAATGAAGCAGAATGGGATTTGACTGATATGAAAAAAGTTGAATATATAACAAATCATTTAGGTAAAATCTTTGAGGTTTATATAACAAATATAATGAAATTTGGTATGTTTGTTGAAATACCAGAAAAATTCATACAGGGACTTATACATGTTTCTTCAATGGATGATTATTATGTATATAATGAAAAACAAAATGTTTTGATTGGAGAAAAAACTAAAAAGATATATAGACTTGGAGATAAATTAAATGCTAAAGTTATAAACGCAAATAAATTAACAGCTGAAATAGATTTTGAAATCGTTGAAAAAGATGAAGACAATATCGAAAAGAAATTGAAACAAACATTTCCTAATGCAAAAGTTAAAATAAAAAGAAAGAAAAAAAGAAAATAAAATAAAAAAGAGCCGCACGGCATGGATTACCAATGCGGCGGCCCCTATACCCCCCTTAGGTATTTTTTATTTTCATTATTTATTATACCATAAAAACACAAAAAAGTAACACTTAACTTTTTAAATTCAAAAATTTGTAACATAGTCAGTTTAATCACAAAATACAAAAATAGAATAAAAAAATCCTGCAAAGCAGGATTTTTTTATTCTTCCATTTTTTTGAGACATT
The DNA here is from genome assembly GCF_013363285.1 of Marinitoga sp. 1154. NCBI lineage: Bacteria > Thermotogati > Thermotogota > Thermotogae > Petrotogales > Petrotogaceae > Marinitoga > Marinitoga sp. 1154. The sequence goes on from NZ_LBFB01000005.1 coordinate 56,243, forward strand.
CTTTACAATACCCTCTAATATATAATTGTTGATCAATAATCTTATTTTCTCCTTCAAGATTTGAATCAATTGAAATTTCTTTAATATCAAAATCAAAAATTTTTCCACAACTTATACATTTAAAATGCCCGTGTAAATGTGTATTGATATCAAATCTCGCTTCATTTTCCTCAATAGTTATAACACTTACCAACCCTTTAGATTGAAATAGCTTTAATGTGTTATATACTGTTGTTTTAGACAATGTTGGAATTGTTTTTACCAATGCCTTATAAATCATATCAACATTTGGATGAACCTGATTATCCATAAGATATTTATAAATTTGTATACGTTGCAAAGATGGAGATATGCTTTTTTCCCTCAATATTTCGCTAATATATTCAATCTTTTCTTCAGTACTCATATAACCACACCCTCTCAAATTTGTATTAATTTCATTTCTAATTTAATTCTATACCATTTTAAAAAAAAAATCAAGTCTTGATACATTTTCTTAATTTTTGTGATATAATTGTATTAATAATTTCAAAATAGGAGGGATAAGATGAGAAAAACTATTATTATTTTACTATTTTTATTCCTTTTCACAAATATCTTCGCTCAAAGTTTTACAAAACTTTATTCTGAATTTAAAGTTATTAATAGTTATCATAAAATTCCTGAAATGAAAATTTTATTAGAAAAATTAAGTTCATATACAAATGATGCTTCAATGCTTGCTTTATACTGTAACGCATTAACAGAATACGCCAATTGGGGTGTCGAAAAAAATAAAAAAGAAGAAATTTATCAGAAGGCAGTTGAAATTGGCAAAAAAGCTGTAGAATTAAATCCAAACATCGGCTACTCTCATTATGCTTTAGGAGCAGCAATTGGTCGTCTTGCCCAATATAAGGGAATTGTTTCTAGCTTGTTTATGCTTGGGGATTTTGATACTCATATAAAACAAGCTATAAAACTTGACCCAACATTGTATACTGCATATATTGCTCTTGGAATGAGATATAGAGATGTCCCATGGCCATTAAATGATTACAAAAAATCCGAAAAATATTTATTAAAAGCTGCTGAAATAGAACCAGGATATGTTAACACATACTATGAATTGGGGATTTTATATAAAATATGGAAAAAATATGATAAAGCTAAACAAATGTTTGAAAAAGTTATTGCAATGCCTTTACATCCTGATTGGATAGAACAGGGAAAAGAATCAAAAAAATTATCTAAGGAAGAATTAAAAAAATTACAATAAGTATCATTCCTTATTCCCATATTTCTGGTTCTATTTCTAATTCTACATTATATTCATTTTTTACTGTTTTCTTTACATAATTTATAAGGTTTAATACGTCCGAAAATTTCGCATTTCCTTTATTTATGATAAAACCCGCATGTTTTTTTGAAATTTGCGCTCCCCCAATTGAATAACCTTTTAATCCCAGTTTTTCAATTGTGGTTCCAACATAAAAATCCGAACGCGGCCTCTTAAATATACTTCCTGCGCTAGGATATTCGAGAGGCTGCTTTTTCCATCTTTTAATAGACATATCTTTCATTTTTTCATTGATTTTATGTTTTTCTTTTTTAACCATCTTTAATTTCGCACTTAAAGCTATATATCTCCTTTCCTGAAATATACTTTTTCTATAATCAAAACTCAACTCTTTTTTATTTAATTTTTTAATTGTTTCTTCTTTTAAATCAAAAACTTCTACTTCATTAATAATATTTGAAATCTGCCCTCCATATGCTCCCGCATTCATAAACAATGCTCCACCCAGAGTACCTGGAATTCCACAGGCAAACTCCAAACCGGATAACGAATTTTCCATTGCAATATATGATAATCGCGAAAAAGGAATACCAACTTCAGAATAAATATATTCATCTTGAATATTATAACCTGTTAAAAATTCCGTACTAACAACAACAAAATCCATATATTCATCCTTTACAATAAGATTTGCTCCTCCACCTATTATTCTAAAATCAATATTTTTATTCTTTAAATACCTTATTGCTTTTATAAATATTTCTTTGGTTTTTGGAACAACAAATAATGGAACTACTCCTCCTAATTTAAAAGTTGTATGTAATCTAAGAGATTCATTGACTAACACATTACATCCTAACAAATATAAATCTCTACCTATTTCCATATTCACTTTAACATCCACTCCAACATTTCAGAAATTTCCTCTCCAGCAGGATGAATTTTTACCTCATTAAATAATTCTCTTTTCTTAAAAATCATTTTTTGAATCGAATCAAGAATAAGAGCTTTCTCTGATTTCGTTATATTCTCCATATATTTGTTTAATAAATAATTTATACTTTTTTTCGTAGGCAATTCAGCTAATGCCATTATTGCCAATTCCTGAATATCTCCTTTATCATCTAAAAATGTGGATAAAATATCTATATATTTTTCATCTTTAGTTATTCTCAACAAAGCTTCTAATATTATAGGAAAAGCTCTTTCATCAGAATATAAATTCATCATTCTTTCCAGATATGGCTTCAACTCCTGACACTCCATCTCAGATAATACATCTATCAAATATAGCATTACAACATCATCCAGATTTCTTCTTTCGAATCTTTTTATAAATTCATTAAAAAGATACTTCTTTGCTTCATCACCTAACACATCAATTATATCTGTTATTAGAGAATATGTTTCTGAATCACTATTTTCCATCATGTCTATCAAAACAGGTATAGCATTAACTCCTTTTTCTTCTATTATTCTCTGAATCACATCTTCACGTCTCATTTTCAGCCACCTCTTTATTAAAGACTTCTTTATCAATAATTATTTCTCCATACATTTCTTTAATTTCTTCTAATCTTTTTTTATCATCTAATTCAATAATTTGAGAATATATTTCATTATTTTTATCAATTTTATATATTTTAAAATGCTTATCGGCATAATTAGCTACTTGCGGCATATGAGTAATCACTATCAATTGTTTAACTTTTGAAAATTCTTTTAATTTTTTTCCTATCACATCCGCAATTCTCTGACCAACTCCAGAATCTATTTCATCAAAAAGCATTGTTTCAACCAAATGCGATTCACCAATTACCTTTTCTATTGCCAGAATAATTCTAGACAATTCCCCACCAGAGGCTATTTTTTCTAAAGGTAAATACGGTGATTGAGGGGTAGTTTTAGCCAATATACGAATACTATATGTTCCATATTTCCCGGGTTCTTTTAATTTCTTAAAATCAAAAAATATTTCTGCATATTTCATATTTAAAACTAAAAGTTCTTTTTTTATTTTATCCTCTATTTTTCTTAATATTTTCTCTCCTTTTACTTTTATTCTTTCACCAATTTCAAATAATTCTTTCTTTTTACTTTCAATCATCGGATTAATTTCATTTAATATTTTTTCTAAATCATTTAATTCCTTTAATTCAATTCTAAATTTTTCTAAATTTTCAAAAACATTTTCAAGCGCAGGACCATATTTTCTTTTTAAATTCATTATTTCATTAAGTCTATTAGCTACTTCTTCTAATCTTTGAGGATCTAAATCGAGATCATATAACTTAGATTCTAGACTGCTGTATAATTCACTTATCATATCCTGAATAGAAATTGCCATATTTAAATCTTCTTCAAAACCATAATTTGAAATATCCGAAAGATCTTCTACAATCTCCCCAATAAATATATCTATATTTTTCTCTTCATCCTTTAAAATAGCCATTGACTTTTCTAATTTACTTTTTATTTCTTCTATATTACTCAATTTTTTATATTCAATCTTCAATTCTTCATCTTCATTTTCTCGTGGTGATATATGTTCTATTTCATCTATTTGAAAATTCAAAATATCGATTTTTCTATATATTTCAGACGGATCAGTAGGAATATTATTCAGTTTTTCTTTTAAAGATAAATATTCTCTATATTTTTCTTCATAATTTATAATTAAATCAACTATATTTTCCTTAAATATATTATATGCTATTTGATTATGATATTTTGGATTTCTTAATAAAACTTGCGAATTTTGGGTATGAACTTCCATTATATATGAACCCAGTTTCTCTAAAATAGTTTTTGGGATAATAGTACCATTTGCCCTGAAAACAGATCTCTTTTCATTAAATTTTACATTAAGTACTATTTCATTGTTTTCTGGGATATCTATATAATCCTTTAATTCATTTTTTACTTTATCATCAACAGTAATATATGCAGAAATTGAACCCTCGTTATTTCTTAAGTTCTTTGGAACCTTTCCACTCAATAAAGAAATTAAAGCTTTTACAAACATCGATTTTCCTGCTCCAGATTCGCCGGTAATAATGTTTATTCCTTCAGAAAAGTCCACATTTACATCTTTAAACAATCCAAAATTTTTTATCGCCAATGAATGGATCATATGGCACCTCCACTTTTTCTTTTCTAAGTATATTTTACATCATTTTCTTTAAAAATAAAAATTAGATTGTATGAAAAGTGAAAATATGTTTTTTATTTACCTGACATAAATTTGACCAAATATTATATATATGTTATAATATTCTTAATATAAAAAGAAAGGAAATATAATATGAAACACTATAAATTTAATCTAAAAAATAAGAAAGAATGGTTATTATCGCCAACTCGTGAGGTAAATGTTGATATTGAAACTATATATAGTTTTAACAATTCTTTCGGCATTGAAAGAAAATGGATCATTTTAGATAATCATAATTCAATAAAAAAAATAAAAAGATTACTTCTTCCAGATAAAATGATTATGCTTACTTCATTTCTAACCTCTGATGATTGTGATATAAAAGATTATTTAATTTACATAGATTTTGGAAAATATTCAAAAAAAAATGACATAATTGAATTCTTTGATTTAGAATTAGATATTATTATTAAAAGGGACATGGCATTTAATATAGAGGATATGGATGAGTTAATTAAAGAATTCAAAAAAGGGAATATCACTAGTCATGATTTCTATTCTGTATTGATAGAATCAACGCGTTTAATAAATTCTTTCCAGAAATACAAAAATCCCATAAACTCATTGATGACTGAAATAAACAAAGAATCTATTGAGTGGCTAATTGATTTAGGATAATATACATTATACATATAAATATATAATGAAAAAACAATTGGGTGAGAAAATGATAAAATATCTTGTAATAGGGAAAAAAGATGAACTTAAAGAAATTATAAATGAAATAGAAAAAAAATCAAATGGAAAAATTATATTTGGTGATTTTTTAAATCCTTCACCAGAAGTTTTTATGGAAAAAATTAAATATCATGATAGAATTTTAATTGCTGATCCTGAATTAGAAATTTATATAAAAAATGAGTTAGAAATTGTTAAAAACAAAGGAATAATTATTAACATACTTCCAGAATTAGTAGAAAAACATTTAAAAAGAATACCACTTGATGTTTTAAAAAAATTTGAATATTATTATTCTGAATTTTTTTTAAGTAAAAAGGAAAATAGAATTTTAGATTTAACATTAGCCTTAATTTCGCTAATATTGACTTCTCCACTTTTTATAATAATATCAATAATTAACCTATTAACTATTGGGAAACCTATAATATTCAAACAAATTAGAATCGGAAAAAATAAAGAAAAATTCTTGATGTATAAATTTAGAACTATTCACAATGAAAAAGTTCATTCATTTAGCAAATTTTTAAGAAAAACAAGGCTGGATGAAATACCTCAATTTTTAAATGTATTAAAAGGAAATATGAATTTTATAGGGCCAAGACCAGAAATGCTTAGTTTCCATAAAATGTGCGAAGAACATATCGATTTTTATAATTATAGATTGTTTGTAAAACCTGGAATAACAGGTTGGGCTCAGGTAAAATATAAATATACAACATCACTGGAAGATTATAAAATAAAAACAGAATATGATTTATATTATGTGAAAAATAAAAATCTTTTACTTGATATCAAAATATTATTATTAACTTTTTTAGCAATTTTTAAAGATAATGGTTCATTATAATATTTACAAAATATATTTTTTATGATATAATATAGATTGATATGGCCCCATAGGATAACGGCTAGTCCATCGGATTCTCAGTCCGAGAGTCGGGGTTCGATTCCCCGTGGGGCTGCCAATCAATATAAGTATTTTTACTTATAGAACGAACTGCTCTGACAGATCCAGAGCAGTTCTTTTTTATTTACAATATCTTTATCATTTCTTCACTTTTAGCTATATCATCCGGACTAACAAATTCAAGATTTTGTTTTATATCAACTCCAACATCGTGATAAATTCTTGCTATCAATTCACTACATATGTAAGCATTCGGATTATCGAAATTCAATGAATCTTCAAATCTTTCTTCATCAGCAACTATTCCAACTATTTCTGAAACAGAATTTAATACTATTCAAAACATTGATGAATTAAACATTTTATTTTTTTGGTCCATCTTTCAATTGTAATCATGTCCACTGCCCACTTGACAAATACAATTTGTATTACACGACAATAATATCGCTATGCCAATTACAAAATAATTGCGTTATTATTAAAAGTTTGTTTTTATGTCAATGTTGTAATTCTTGACATTTTGTTATATAATATCAATTGAATAGAAAAATAAAGGTGATTATTATGGACTCAAAATTTAGTCAGAGAATTAAAAATTTACGAGAAAGAAAAGGTTTGAAGCAAATAAAATTGGTAAATATGTTGAACGTTGAACGTTCAATCGTTTCATCTCGGGAATTAGGTAAAAGCAAACCGAATTTAGAAGTAATCAAACAACTTTCTAAAATCTTTGACATCTCAGTCGATTTCCTTTTAGGAATAAATAACAAAACAACTCCCATCGAAGATAGCAAACTTACTTTAAAGCAAATCCCTGTCTATGGTTATGTTGCTGCTAACAGTGAACATGGGGAAATTGCGTACGAAGAATTGATTATATTGTTATATCAAATGGCATGAAAGGAGATTCAATGGGGCCTCGTTTAAAGGATAGAGATGTAGCTGTAGTTTTAAAACAACCAATACTTGAAAACGGAGTAATTATTATCAACAGAGATGAGGGAGTAGTAAATATTATAAATCCGAAAACGCAACAACTTTGATCAGTTTAAACGAAAATCACCCGTCAATAGTAATACCAAGGCGAAATTGGAATGACATTCTCATCGTTGGTAAAGTGGTGGGAAAATACGAGAAGTGGGAGTGAGAAATTATATCTTTTTTGGAATTTTCACATTTGTTATAGGAAGTTGTTACATAATATAAAAAAAGAAGAATATCGGAGAAAAACGAAGATTTTAACTCTTAATTAATAATAATTTATTTCAATCAAGTTGCTAAATATAACATATATGTTATATAATACAGATGTAGGAGAAAGATATTTATGAACGAATATTTATATTATTTCCCTATTTATAATGATGAAGATAAGAATAGAATAAAAAAAGAAGTTGAAGAAAATTTTAAAAATAAAGGCTCAAAATCCTCTTATAAGAAATTAAAACTATTTCTAATAAACATAAACAAAGATGGAAGTCTGGATTTAAACAAATTGATGAAAAGAAATTTAAAACACTCAAAAATAAAAAAATAGCTCATATAGACGATTATAATAATTTTTCTCTTTACGAACTAAGAATACCTCCACAAAGTCGTACAGGTGTTTTTAGAGTCTATCTTACACTCTATCCCGAGAAATTTTATTTAAATAATAATGTAATTATATTAGAAGCAGAATTTAAAACAGAAAAAAAAGCTAAAAAAATTGAATCCGCGTACAATAATTTGAAAAGTTTAGTTGATGACGCTTCAAAATAAGGAGGCTTTTTTATGAATAAAAATATGGAAAATGATATAATCAGGAAAATCAAAGAAGGAAAGCTTGAAAAATTTGAATTAAAATCAGAATCGTTGGAAGAAGAATTAGAAAATATTATTATAGATTTAGTAAGCGAATTAACTTTAATGAGGATGGAACAAGGTGTTTCTCAAAAAGAGCTTGCTGAAAAAATAGGTACAAAACAAACAGCTATTTCAAGATTAGAAAATGCAAGTTCAAATCCATCATTAAAATTTTTATTAAAGATAACTAAAGCATTAGGCGGAGAAATGAAAATAACTCCACATGGCAAATATACTTATACTATACCGGAAAATTATAGAGAAACTTTTGAAAAAATTGCAAAAAGCGAAGGTAAAACAATTCAAGAAAAAATAGATGCATTAATTTCAATGGAAATTATGAACTTTTCTTATAAAAAAATAAAAGTTGAATTTAAAAATTTTAACAGAAAATCAAACAGAAAATCAAAAAATAATGAAAATGCATTTAAAGCAGCCTAAGAGGTGGAACTAATGAAGGAGTCTTATATTCAATTAATTTCAGATAGAATAAAAAAATTTTCATTTGAATTTGATGATACTCTAATTAATGAACCTTTTCAACCAGAATTAAAAATTGAAGCTATTCAAAAATTTAAAGAAAAAATTGCTAATACTCCTTATAATTGTATTCTTGGTTTAAATATTAAGTTGATTTTTAAAAAAGGGAGAAAACATTTATTAAAACTTGAAATGCGTATTGAAGGAGAATTTATGGGTCATCCTGAAATGGAAGAATATGAATTTAGAGTTCTAGTTATTAATTCTGGAATTATAAACCTTTTCCAAATTGCACGGGCTAAAATATTATCGATCTCTTCACAATTTGGATTTACTCAACCAATTTATTTACCTTTAATGGATATAACAGATTTTATAAAAGAAGAAAGGGAAAAAGCTTTAAAAAATTTGGAGGAATAATTATGAAAAACAAATACGGATATAGTCCGAAAGGTGATGTTGTTTATATAAAATTAAAAGATTCAAAAAGTAAATATGGTGATATGATTGACGATAACATCGTACTTTTTTTCGATGATGATACTGATGAAATTGTAGGAATTGAAATATTATCGTTTAAAAAAACTTTAGAAAAAGGAAATTTAGAAAGAAAATTAAAAAATTATAATTTAAATATTTTTGATGATCTAAAGAAAATATATTCTTCAACCAATATTAGTTAGCGAGACCTTAGCGGTCTCGTTTTTTATTTACATATCTTAGATATATTAATTTTATGTTAAGGAAGGGAAAGTATAGGTAAATTTGATGCTTATGATTATGAAGAATTTATAGTGAATGCGTTTTATTTTGGAATTAAAAAAAATTATAAAATTAGGCAAAAGAAAAAATGGGATCCAGCTAATTTATGTGATAGTTATAATTTCAATATAAGAACATTCAATTCACCTTTATCAAAGGATATTGAAAAAATAAAAATAGGGTTAGGTTATGCTGTAGAAATATATTTTTATCATTTAATAGAACATCTTGGCAAAAAAAGAAAAGAAAATGATTTGAATTTTGTTTCTCAATATGAAAATAAATTTCTTAAAGACCTTATATCAGCAAAAAAATTAGATGAAATAATAGATTTAATGGAAGATTTTATAGAAAAAATACTTGATAAATATTTCGAAACAAAAAATGAAAATATTGTTTTAAAAAAGAAATGGTAAATTAAGATAAATTTTATGTTACTTTTATATAATAAAGGAGGAGTTGGAATTGTCTAAATTTGTTTTTTGTAAATTTAATTTTCAACACAAAATATTTATTACAAATTTAGATGAATCTTTACAAAAGGTACATAATTATATTTATAACTTATTTAAAAGAGGAGGTTTATATAAAGTTGAAGAACTTTCTCGTTCTAAAAATGGAAAATCTATTTATTTGAAAATAGAGAAACATATAGATGAGTCATTTTTTAAAGGACGTTTATACATTTTTCTTAACCAAAAAATAGAAGAAATAAAAGATGGAAATAGTATAAAAAGAGAGATTTTAAACGAAGTGAAAGATGATGAAATGATATTTTTTTTGATATAAAAAAAGAGATTTTGGCAATTGAAAAACCAAATTTATCAATTAATACAATAATTAGAGGATTAAATCATTTTTTTTCTTTAAATTTAAATACTGAAATAAGAATAGCTCCTATAATAAATCAAATTAAATTAGAAGAACTTGAAAGAAAAATAATTTGATTGGCCTTTATATTTGTACAAAATGTTTTCATTCAAATTTTTAAAATACTTTTTGCTATCTATTTTTTATTATTTTAATATATATAGTGTCTTATTTACTTATGATCTTTCTAAATCAGCTTTTAAAACTTACCTTTATGATATTAAGCTTTCTGAAAAACACGGGAAATAATATTTGTAATTCCAGACTTTAACGTCTGGATTTTTTATTTATAAAATAACAAAAATTCAGTATAATATAAATAATTATACAATCAAACCATAATCTAATGCATCCCTTTAACAAAATTATATTAAAATATTCCTGAGGTGATGCGAATGATAGTGATTAAATTACTTGTAACTGAAGAAGACTTAGACTTATTAAAAGATTTTGGATTTATTTTCTGGGATGAACGAAAACTTACACAAGAAGAACTTTATAATTATTATAAATTTTTACTTTCATTACAGAAGGTTTCTAAAGAGGGAAGCTGAGAATCATGAAAAAAGCTACTGCTTATGCGAGAGTTTCGACAAAGGATTAATCAAAAATTTCAATTGATGTACTTGTCAAGTGAAAGGAGGACGTGACTACAGTTGCTCCTTTTTGTCACTAAAACATATTTTTATATAATCTCAAAAAATTATCTCCCAATATATTCTTAATTTCTTTACTATTATATCCATGTTTTATTAACGTCTCTACAAATTTATCCATCTCATGATAACCTTTTAATGTATCTCTTGGTTCGTTTCTAAACATATCACAAAAATCAAATCCAAGCCCAACATATTCAACACCAACAAGATTTGAAATATAATCTATATGTCTAACAAGACCTTCTACATTATTTTCATCTGGACTATCAGAAACAAATGAACCATTTGCATTTATACCTATAACTCCACCCGTTTCTGCAATAGATTTTATCTGTTCATCGGTTAAATTTCTCATAGAATTAAATATTTCTCTGACATTAGAATGCGAAGCAATAATAGGATTAGATGAAAATTTAATAACATCCCAAAAACCTTCGTCATTCAAATGACTTACATCTATAATCATTCCAAGCTTTTCAGATTCTTTCAAGACTTTAACACCAAAATCAGTTAATCCTCCTCTTTTTCCTTCAATTTTCGGCATAAAAAAACTTCCATCTGCAGCATAATTTCTTCTACTCCAGGTTAAGCCAACAAATCTTACGCCGAGTTCATAAAAAATTTTTAGTAAATTCAGATCATTTCCTATTGGTTCTACTCCTTCAAAAGATAACATAATCCCTATAATGTCATTCTCAATCGCTTTTTCAATATCCGAATAATTTCTACATAACATTACTTTTCCTTTTAAATTTTCAAGTTCCTGATAAAACATACTTATTTGATCCAGAGCCACACGAAGCGCCATTTCTGGTAAATAGTTATTACTTATAAATATTGATGAAACTATTATATTTACTTCACCCTTTATAAAATCAGGAAGATGATATTTTTTAATTATATTTTCTTCACCTACAAGTCTTTTTTCATAAATATCTGCAAGCAAATCTAAATGTGCATCAACCACAATATGATCTTTTAACATTTCCATAATATCACTCCATCATTATTAAATAATAGAATTGGTATTTAATATCTAATGTTTTATTTAATTCCTTTATAATATCTAATCGAAACTTCAATTATCTTTTCCAGAGCTTTAGTTATATTTTCTATAGACATACTTGGTATATTTGATTTTTCTATAACCTGTTCAGGTAAATAAGGCACATGAATGAAACCACCTATTGTATTTTTAAAATCTCTATGAATATAATACATAAGGCCATATAACAAATGATTACAAACAAATGTACCTGCTGTATTTGAAATTTTTGCTGGAATGCCTATATTTTTTATACTATTAACTATTTCTTTTATAGGTAAATTGGAAAAATATGCATTCTCTCCATCAAAAAAAATTGGTTTATCTTCGGGTTTATTTCCTTCATTATCTTCTATTCTGGCATCATCAATATTTATTGCAACTCTTTCTATTGAAATATGTGCTCTTCCTCCAGCCTGACCGACACAAATAACAATATCTGGCTGTATTTCACACATTTTACTTCTCAATACTTCTATAGATTTATAAAAAACCGTCGGAATTTCCATTTTTATTATTTCTGCATCCATTATTTTATCATCCAATCTTTTTACAGCTTCAAAAGAAGGATTTATTTTTTCTCCACCAAAAGGTTCAAATCCTGTTATTAATACCTTCATAATCCACCACCTTACACAACTATATTCTTCTTCAAAATATTATTTTCGAAATTATAAATATTCTCCAATGTTGTTTCAGCTATATTTATTAATGCCTCTTTAGTAAAAAAACCCTGATGTCCTGTAATTAATACATTCGGAAATGTTGTTAATCTTATAAAAACATCATCATCAATAAATTCTTCTGATAAATCTTCAAAAAATATATTTTCCTCTTCTTCATATACATCTAATCCTAAATATCCTATTTTCCGCGTTTTTAATCCTGTAATTACAGCTTTTGTATCTATTAAACCACCTCTACTTGTATTTATTATCATAACACCATTTTTCATTAAATTAATATTTTTTTCATTTATTATATGATATGTATCTTTATTCAAAGGACAATGTAAAGAAATAATATCCGATCTTCTAAATAAGTCTTTTAAATCAGTATATTCCCCAACAAACTCATTGCTGGGGAATTTATCATAACCCAAAATTTTCATCCCAAAACCTTTTAAGATATTTGCCACTATTCTTCCAATTTTTCCCGTTCCTATAAGTCCAACTGTTTTTCCATGAAGGTCAAATCCCAATAAGCCATCAAGAGAAAAATTATTTTCTTTTATTCTGAGATATGATTTATGAATTTTTCTATTTAAAGATAAAATTAATCCTATAGTGTGTTCAGCAACAGAATATGGAGAATACGCTGGTACATGAACAACTTTAATTCCATATTTTTTTGCTGCTTTTATATCCACATGATTAAATCCAGATGACCTCAAAGCAATTAACTTTACATTATTGTTCTTGAGTATTTTTATTACATCTACATTTATATCATCATTTACAAAAGCACAAACTACATTAAATCCTTTTGATAAAATTGCCGTTTTTTCATTTAATTTTGACTCAAAATATTTAATATCATATTTATATTTTTCATTTGCCCTATTAAAAAATTCAATATCATATTTTTTCGCACTGAAAAAAGCTACCTTTGTACTCATAAATATCCTCTCCTTAATAATAACTTATATTTATATTATACCGCATTTTAATTTCATTAAATTTATCTTATTATTAAGACTATTTTTATCCGAATTAAAATTGAAATAATATTATATTGTATAATTTAATAGTGAAATATAATAAATATATTAGATAAAAATAAAATTCATACTAAAAAATTATAAGAAGGAGAAAACTCCTTCTTATAATTTTGATATATTAAATTTTATAGGTGTTGGATTAGAAAGATTATCGGATACTGGACATCGTTTTTCAATAGTTGACAACCATTTTTTTAACGTTTCATCATCTGCGTCAGTTTCTAAATAAAATGAAACATTAATTTGAACATACCCCGTTCGATCAGGAGATTCTTTACCAAGAAATCTATCTGGATTTAGGTCTCCAGCAATATCTATTTTCATTTTTCCTAAATCAAAACCCATTTCCTTTGCCACCAAATGTCCTACAACATTTAAACATCCTGCAAATGCTGCTAGCAAATATTCAACAGGATTAGCACCTTCATCTTTTCCTCCCAAACTTTCTGGTTCATCTATAACCATTTCAAAATTTCTTGCTTTCACAATAGTTTTTGTTGGATTTTCGCTTTCAGACGTAATTTTAAAATTCATAAATGCCATAATATCCCCCCTATTTTAAAATGGATAATTCTTATCTAATTTAAGTATACATCAATCTTGTTACAAAAACATTAATATCATAACAAAAATATGTGGAAAAGTATACTGATTTTTATAATATTATATCACTTTATAAAATGGCAAATGCTGAATATATTTTCCTCTAAAGTTAGTTTCTTTCAACATCAAAGCCGAATCTAAATCATGAAAAACAAAAGCTCCTGTTCCCAATGCAAAATTAACACTTTGATTTATACCTACACTCGATTCACCCATACATCCTATCATTAACTGTAAATTAGCAGCTTTAACCATCTCAACAATAGCAAATGCATCAGAAATACCTGATTTCATAAGTTTTATATTAATAAAATCAACAGCTTCTAACTTAATTAACCTCATAACATCATACTTTGTTTTTGCACTCTCATCAGCTCCTACTGGAAAGGATGAATTAAATCTAACAAATTTAAGCCCTTCATAATTTGAAGCAATAACAGGTTGTTCAAAAAGTGAAATATCTATACCTTTAGAATAAATTACTTTTGCAAATTCAATTGCCTGTTTTGTGGTATATCCCATATTTGCATCAACAATATATTTAGCACCTTTTGTATTTTTATATATTTCTTCTATTACTTCTATATCTTTTTTTAAATCTTCACCAATTTTTATTTTTATAACATTAAATCCAGATTCAAAAATATATTTAGCTTCTTTTACCATCTCTTCGATATTATCAATACCAACTGTTTTATCTGTTTCTATCTTAGTTTTAGCCCCACCTAAAATTTGATAAACTGGCGTGTTAATTTCTTCTGAAAAAGCGTCGAGAACTGCATATTGTACCGCTGCTTTTAAACTTGGAAAAGCAAAAAATTTATCCATGATGTCGAAAATTTGTCTATAATTTTTTACATCTAATCCAATTAACAATTCTCTGATATCCTCTTCTAATGGCAATAAAGATTCTACTTTTTCCCCATTAACCCTAAACGATGGTGATGCTTCACCAAAACCTTTAATTCCATTTTCCAGTTCAACAATAACTTCTATATTTGTTGCAGAATCAGAAATACTTCCGGTGATATGAAAAGGTTTATTATATTCGTATTTTTTTAACGTAAAAAAAACATTTTTTATTTTACTCATTAATTTCAACCTCCTCAAAATTAATAACCTCTATATTATAATTATACTTATCAGAATATATATTTTCTATTTCAGTTTCTAATTCACCAACCTGATTATCATATGGGTCACTTCTCCAGAATTTTTTCCCTGGAAAAGGTTCCATAAAGTTATTATTAGCAACCATTCTAAACCCATCCAGATTACCAAAATAAAATTCTCTAAATTTTAGGATATTACGTCTTGCACCACCAAATGATAAATTGGCAGGAAGCCAACCATATGGTTCAATATAAAATAAAGCCCAATCATGTGGAGATGCAAAATATTTATTAATATACCACCCCGATTGCCAACGAGCTGGAATACCAGCAATTCTACACATAGTAATAAAAAGCAAGGCTTGAAATCCACAATCTCCTTTTAAATTCGTTGCCACAAATTGAGATATATTCCCATATATAGAGTAAGGTTTTACATATGAATAATTTACATTCAATGTGATCCAATCATATATTAACTTTGCTTTTAAATACGGATTCTTCTCATCATTAATTATTTCCTTTGTTAAATATTTTAAGTAATGAGTGAAAAGAATATTTAGTTCGCTATACTAACATTTTATCATATAAAAAAACTAAAATCAACTAATATATTTTTAAAGTTCAAAAATTATAGTATAAATTTTAAATGGCTTATAATGAAATTTTGAAGATTTTATTTCTTCCAAATTATCCAATAATATATCTGATAAATAGACCTTTTTATAATCGAATTTTATATTAAAGTCACATAAACCTCTTTTTCCTTCAACTTCCACTAATCTTATTATTAATCTATTTTTTGCTTTAAAAACAGAAATAACCTTCAATGGTGAAAAATCAATAAACTTATCTACAATTTTTATTTTTTTATTTAAAATTCGAAGAGGCTTATTTAATCTTTCGGATTCAACATATATCTCTTCAAGATTATTTGAATGACTCATAATTGAATATAAAAATTCATGTTTTCCCTCATCTGCTTTTAGATCAGGATAAACCGGACCGTGTATTAATGATAATCCTAAAACATTATGGTCAACTGATGCACTATATATTCCATCATTTAAAATAGCTACACCAAAATCCGGCTCGGATATTTCCATCCACCTATGCATATATACTTCAAACATTGCTTTTTCATACGAAGTATTCTTATGAACTGGCCTTGTTATATATCCTCCAGATATATCAAATCTGGCATACCGGGATAATACATCTACAGGAAATAAAACTTTCAATAATTTTTTTCTTAAATTCCAATTAACCACTGTTTTTATATCAATACGCTTTGAATCTTTAACCAATGAAATATATTGCATTATATCAGTTCCATCATATTCATAATACGTTCTTATAACCTTTCTAAAAATTCCATCCTCAACAATTTTTATATCCTTAATTTCTAATTTTTCACCAAAATACTTATAATTATAATCTATATCCCAAGCTCCCCAAGCTAAAGGAACATCATCATAAATCATTAAAATATTCCCTTTATCTTTAAACAAAGACCTTTTCTTTTTTTTATCATAAACTTTTATACCATCTTTCAAAATTTCTACAAAATAATTATTATTTTCAAGATTATATGTTTTATCACTTTTTTTCTTTTGTATATATGGTTTTCCTTTCTCTAATTTTTTATTTGAAAATTTATTTAAAGGCGATATACTATAAAGATATTTACCATCATATGTTTTTTGAGAAGGTAATTTAAACGGTTTATCCGTAATAAAATAATTATCACTACTATAATTACCATAATTTACTAATACAGCTTCATTACTAATTTCTAATTCTTCACTTATTATACCCTTACAATTCTCTATTTCCTTTTGTAATGAGGACTCCGATTCTTCATATACTTCTTTAATTGAAGAACCAGGAATAATATCATGAAACTCTCTTGTTAACAAAACCTTCCATGATTTCTCCAATCTTTTTGATGATTTATTTTCCAATGCTAATATATATTCTGTAAAAAACAACTCGTCTTCTAATTTTTTATGTGATTTCTTTGTTTTTAACTGAGAAAAATGGGTCGCTCTGTGAAATTCAAAATACAATTCATTATCCCAAATAGGTATTTCTTTATTTTTAATATCATTGTTTAAAGTTTCAAAAAATTTACTCCCTGTTGTGGAAATTAAATTCGGAACATATGGTAAATTATTGGTTACTTCAAAATCTATCATATGTATTTCAGAAGGGCCACCTCCACCATCACCATAACCATATGTTAATAATGTCCCATCAAATATATTTCTATTTCTAAAATTATTAAATGTCTTTAATACACATTCTGCATCTAAATGTCCATTATAACCTTCCTTTGGATTATTAAAGCTATGATATAAAATTTTACTTCCGTCAATTCCATGCCAATAACATATATCATATGGAAACTCATTTTTTTCATTCCATGTTAATTTAGTAGTGAAAAAATACTTTACTCCTGCCTGTTTTGCAATTTGAGGCAATATCCATGAAAATCCAAAAACATCTGGTAACCAGCATACATTAGAGTATTTTCCAAAATTTTCTTTAAAAAATTTTTGCGCATAATAAAATTGTCTAATTAACGATTCAATCGAAGGTATTTTTGTATCAGATTCTACCCACATACCGCCATTTGGATCCCACATACCTTTATCTGAAAGTTTTTTTATCTGATCAAACAGATTAATATCATTTTTTATATCCTCATACATTTGAGGACTGGATTGTATAAATGTAAAATATGGATACTTTTTAGCAAGTAAAGTTGCATTTGAAAATGTCCTCTTTATCTTTCTTTTAGTTTCTTCAATAGGCCAGAGCCACGCATAATCAATATGCGCATGGCCCACAACATATACATTTCCTATTTTCGGATATTTTTTATGTAATTTTTTTAAATTTATCTCTAAAAAATTCAATGCCTCAGATACATCAATATTCATACCATTGAATTTTTCAAATTTTGGTCTTGACCAGACAGATGAAAGTTGATTATATAAATTTGGTGAGTTATTTATTGATGAAAGATATTCAGAAGTTTTATGAGGAATATCTATTTTATGAAAGGTTAAATTAATTAAACTGGATAATTCATCATTTAATGAATCATTTTTAGAAATCTCTATTAATTGGGATATTCCTATAAAATATCGTATTAATTTTCTCATATCATGATTTATTTTTATTAAATTTGCTCTTTTAAATATAGTTTTTTTAGATGGGGTTCCAAAAAGATTATAAGGAACTGTCTCGGCTTCAAATAAATGTTCTTTACCATCTGCTATAAAAGATAAATCTATTTCTTTATGATATTCATTTATTTCACCATAAGGATTTCCATCTATCTTTATTAATGTTTCACCACCAAACCAGAATTCACCATAATAATCATGTGGTATTTTTAACTTTTTTCTAAAAACAACTGGAAAAGGTTTATATTCCCATTCAAAACCAACACTCACCTCAAAACTTTTTCCATTTTGAAAAAATTCCCAATTATTAATAGGAGTAATATCTATATATTGATATGGATAAAAATCGTCTATCATTTTTTTTATTCTTAATACTTCATGCTTAATTTTATGATACATAATATCCCCCCTAATAAAAATTTTCACTTAATTTTATTCTTTTCTTATTATAATTATTTTACCACATAAAAATAAATCTATTTTAATTTCGACAAAAAAAGCGTAATATGATTATAAATCATATGAAAAGTATATTTGCTATAATATGGCTGATTAAAAACATATTATTCTATTATTATTTAATTCAAAAGGGTGAGGATATATACGAAAATTGCTTTTTTTAGTACAAAAAAATATGATATAGAATTTTTTAATTATGCAAATAAAAAGTATAATTTTGACATTAAGTATTTTGAATCAAAATTAAATGAAAAAACTGCTATTTTAGCAAAAGATTATGATGTTGTTTGTGCTTTTGTAAACGACAATCTAAATGAAAATGGAATTAAATTAATTGCTTTAAGATCTGCAGGATTTAACCATGTCGATATTTCAGCTGCAAAAAAATATAACATAAAAGTCGTACATGTTCCAAAATATTCACCATATGCTGTTGCAAAACATACAATAGCTTTAATTCTTTCATTAAATAGAAAAATTCATAAATCTTATTTAAGAATAAGAGAAAATAATTTTTCACTCGATGGTTTATTAGGGTTCGATTTGCATGGAAAAATTGTTGGTATTATTGGCACTGGAAAAATCGGAAGAATTACAGCAAATATTTTAAAAGGGTTTGGCATGAAAATTTTAGGATATGACAAATTCCTAAATGATAAATTTATTGGAGAATATGTTGATTTAAATACATTATTTAAAAAATCAGATATTATTTCTTTACACTGTCCTTTAAATAAAGATACATACCATATCATAAATAAAAATACAATTAATTTGATGAAAAAGGGTGTAATGATAATAAACACAAGCCGCGGAGGTTTAATAGATACAAAAGCTGTAATAGATGGATTGAAATCAAAAAAAATAGGTTATCTTGGATTAGATGTTTATGAAGAAGAAGAAAATATTTTCTTTGAAGATTTATCAGAAGAAATCATTGATGATGAAACATTTCTTAGACTAACTACATTTCCAAATGTATTAATTACTGGTCATCAAGGTTTTTTCACTCAAGAAGCTTTAACTAATATTGCTGAAACCACATTAGAAAATATTAATAATTTTAAAAACGGAACACTAAATCAAAATATTGTAGTTTAAAAAGGGAATTAAACCTTCCTTTTTCTTATGTCATGTTCACTTTTTTGATGTTTATCACTTAAATTAGAAATATCACCATAATGTCCTAAAACAATCAAAGTAATCAAAATAAATTCATTTTCAATACCCAAAGTCTCTTTAACTCTTATAGGATCAAAACCTGCTATTGGATGAGCAATCAACCCAAATTGTGTTGCTTGAGCTAACAAATTACCAACAGCTAATCCTGTATCAAAAAGAAAATAATTTCTATTATCAGATAAAACACAATCATCCTCTTTTTTAGTATACACTGCTATTATTGCTGGAGATTTTTTTGCCCAATAATTTCCACCTGGCAAAGCCTCTTTTACCTTTTCTAAAAGCCCTTCCTCTGAAATTACCCTAAAATTCCAAGGTTGTTTATTTGCACATGAGGGGGCCAATTTAGCTGAATATACTAAAAGATCTAAAATATTTTTATCAATCTTCTTTTCAGATATTGCTCTATAAGCTTTTCGATATTTTATAATCTCAGAAATTCCAAAAAAAGAATTTAAATATTTTTCTAATTCGATAAAAAATGTTTTCAAACAGTAGAATTTTTTTCTTGAATTGCCAAATGGATCAATTATTTCAGCAATGTATTCCTTTTTCTCATCAGATTTTTCTATTTCTAATGAAATAGAAATTTTCATATCTACAGCATCAAAAAAATGCTTATCAGCACTATACTTAATAGTTATCACGTAATCATCTTTTACTTTAATATCTTCATATAGTTTCAATTTAAACTTACTCATAGTATTCCCCCTGGCATTTCCAAAGCTCTTAACGCTCCTTTTTTTGTACAAATCATTTCTCCTACTTCATTAGCAAACTTAACAATCTTAAAATAATCTTTTTCCCCTTTAGAGAAGTATCTACATTATATTCCTTCATCTTATTTACTAGAAAAATACCCTAAGAATCATTTCCTACATTTCCTAAAATCGAACTTTCACCACCTAAAAGAGATACAACAGCGTCAACATTTGCTGGAGCTCCACCAGCTTTTTTTTCAAAACGAACTCCTTTTGATAAATCTTTATTTTTATCCAAACATATAAAATCAATTAACATTTCCCCTATAGTCAATATTTTTTTCAAATTACCACCAACCTCTGAAATATTAACACTAATAATATCGTCTTTTTCATTATCTTTTATTAATAAATAAAATATATAATTATTTTATCCATCTCGAATATCTTGCAATATTTCTATATATTCCAACATGGATGATTAAAACTGTTTCTTTATTTTTTTATCTATTTTGTCCATTTTTATTTTCCTCTTTTTGTTCTTTTTTATTTTACCATTTACACCAACATCATCCATAACACTTATAATCTGAATTTCGCTTGGCTTTATTTCACTTCTTGCAATATTTTCACTCCTTTCAAATATAAAATATTATAAACACATATAAACACTTGACAAAATATATAAAATATTGTATAATAATATTGTTAATAAATCTTTGGAGGTGGTATTATAGATATTGAATTTAGCCTCCACGCCCTACAAAGAGCTGAAGAAAGAGGAATATCTAAGAATGATGTACTTGAAACACTTGAGAATCCAGATATCATCCACCCCGGAAAAGGTAATAAAAGGATTTCAATAAAAACACTTAATTCTAAAATTATCCGTGTTGTTTATGTTGAAGAAAATAACAAAAAAATTGTAATAACTGTGACGCTGGGTTAATCCCGGCTCACTTTATATAGAAAAATCAAATTCAAAGGAGGTATGATAATGAGAATGACTTATGAAAAATCAACCGATTCTGCATATATTTATTTTTCAAAGGAGAAAAATAATAAAATAGTTAAAACAATATCTTTAAATGATGACATGACATTCAATGCTGACATTGATGAAAATGGAAATGTTATAGGAATAGAAATTCTTGATTTCAAAGAAACTTATGGATATACTCCTAAAAATATTCAAGTTGAATCATTAAACGATGCTGATTCTTTAAAAGTTTACACTCCCGCTGAAGTTGCTAAAATATTAAAAGTAAATTCTGATACTGTAAGAAGATACATTAGAACAGGAAAAATTAGAGCTTCCCGAGTTGGAAAAACATATAGAATTACTCAAAAAAACATAGAAGAATTTTTAAATAGTACATTGGTAAAATAAAATGGGGAGAAAATCTCCCCATTATTTTTTATGCAAATTTAATTTGTCCTTCATTATATAATTCTTGAATTATTTCTGATAAAAACTCTTTGAAAGTTTGTTTGTGATCCAAAATAAAACTATCTGTTGCATTTAATTAATGTAATTATTTATAACTTCAGGGTCTTTCTGATTTTTCTTGATAAAAAAACGAATATAACATATATCGATTGAATTATAATAAATATCTAGCAATAATAAATCTTTTTGATTTAAATAGTGTAATACTAAAGAGTTTAGTAAAAATCTTCAAGTAATTTTAGAAAGAACCATTTTTCAATTGTAATCACGTCCACCGTTCACTTGACAAATACACATAGGTACTGTAGAAAGTACACAGATACAGACAGTATATTAACAAACATTTTTATGTTTCAATTCCTCATAGGTACTGTAGAAAGCAACTCTCCATATCTTAAATACTCCAAATACTCAGGAGTTTCAATTCCTCATAGGTACTGTAGAAAGCTATATTGAAAAGTTGGAAGATGGGAAAATACCCAGGTTTCAATTCCTTATAGGTACGATAAAAACTATAATTTTTCAAAGTACTTGAATTTACATTTTTTATGTTTCAATTCCTTATAGGTACGATAAAAACATTTATTTCATGAATTAGATACTGAATTATATGATTGTTTCAATTCCTTATAGGTACGATAAAAACGATTATAAGTTAGAAAGCAAATCTCCAATTAAAAAAATGTTTCAATTCCTTATAGGTACGATAAAAACGTTTTCTAAAGGTGGTAATGCGTTTGTGCCTTTGTTGTTTCAATTCCTCATAGGTACTGTAGAAAGAAAAAATTATTTGTCCTGGATAATTCTCATGACCATTGTTTCAATTCCTCATAGGTACTGTAGAAAGCGTTTATTTTCTCTATGTTCTACTTGACGGGACAGTGTTTCAATTCCTCATAGGTACTGTAGAAAGGCAGTCAAATAAGTTTAGGTCCTGTTTTTGATCCAATATGTTTCAATTCCTCATAGGTACTGTAGAAAGAGTTACCACTTCTCTAATTCATCACTAGTAAAAACTTGGTTTCAATTCCTCATAGGTACTGTAGAAAGACAGAAATTATTGGATAAGTTAATACATTTCCAATAGAGTTTCAATTCCTCATAGGTACTGTAGAAAGTGTTAATTTGTTTGTATCAGATAATGTAATGTTATTAGTTTCAATTCCTCATAGGTACTGTAGAAAGTTAGTATCTGTTGCAAAAGCTATTGTCCCACATTCTGGAGTTTCAATTCCTCATAGGTACTGTAGAAAGGTTAAACACCGAACTATTTGGATATGCAGGAGTTTTGTTTCAATTCCTCATAGGTACTGTAGAAAGGAATGAAGAATGATTTTAAATGTCTATTATTAATTGTTTCAATTCCTCATAGGTACTGTAGAAAGCAAACTATTCTCCTGTAGTAACTCCTTCTAAAACTTGTTTCAATTCCTCATAGGTACTGTAGAAAGTATACCCTAACAACAAGGCTAATAACAAAACTGCAAATGTTTCAATTCCTCATAGGTACTGTAGAAAGTCATCAGAAAATAACCAATCAGTCATTTCCTTTTTTAGTTTCAATTCCTCATAGGTACTGTAGAAAGAGATAAAAAAGTCTATAAAACCAAAGACTATTAAAAGTTTCAATTCCTCATAGGTACTGTAGAAAGAAACAGTTAGTTATATGACTGTAGCACAATTTGAAGGTTTCAATTCCTCATAGGTACTGTAGAAAGAAGCAAAAGAATATGCTGATTATATCGTAAAAAAAATGTTTCAATTCCTCATAGGTACTGTAGAAAGTAAATATTTATTATTTTCAATTTCGCTTAGTGTTGATGTTTCAATTCCTCATAGGTACTGTAGAAAGGTGTAAAAATATTAAGTATTGGAAGACAAGTATATTCGTTTCAATTCCTCATAGGTACTGTAGAAAGGTAAGAAGTGGGGGTTGGTTCAGTAAATCCACTTCCACGTTTCAATTCCTCATAGGTACTGTAGAAAGAAAAAAATATTTGATGATTTATTAGCAAAAAAAATAATGTTTCAATTCCTCATAGGTACTGTAGAAAGGTTTATGCGGCATTATTCCTGGACGTCTCATTCCTATGTTTCAATTCCTCATAGGTACTGTAGAAAGTAAGATTATTGTAGCTGGTGTATTCACAGAAAATTCAAAGTTTCAATTCCTCATAGGTACTGTAGAAAGCTTCAAAAAGTTTTATTCTTGCATAACTTGTTGTATAGTTTCAATTCCTCATAGGTACTGTAGAAAGTTTCTTCAATTAATAAAGATACACTATAATTCTTGGTTTCAATTCCTCATAGGTACTGTAGAAAGTCATCAAATTTTAACATATCCAATATAGGCAAACACGTTTCAATTCCTCATAGGTACTGTAGAAAGGTAATTTTTCTATAATCTTTTGACTAAATATATTTTTTATAAAAGTATTATATCATATTTTTTATTTAATTTTCTAATTATCATTGTTTTTTTTACAAAAAAGAAAGAAATTTTTCTGTCTATCTTCTACATTATAATTACTATTCCATATCGACAGATTCTTATATAAATTTATTATTTTCCTTTTTATCTATACCTATAACTTCTCTTTTACTATAATTCATACTTCTGAATTCGTATATTATTATAGAATCATTATCTTTAACTTTTATTTTTAATTCATATTTTAATTTTTCTAATTTTGCCTTTGTAATTTCCCCTTCAAACACTGAATTCTGAACCCACGTTAAATATTTTCGACATATTTTTAAAAACTTTGATACCCTTTTTTCATTTGCATCATAGTATAATATCACAAACATTTTCACCACTCCATTACAAAAGGTTTATATTCATCTTCTCCAATTAAATGCTTTTCAAGTTTATATAATTCTAATTTCATTAAACTTCTATAACTTACTCTTTTGTTTAATTTATAATGTTTTATTGTTTGTTTCAATCGCTCTTCCAACTTTTCAAGAAATTTTTGTTTTCCTTTATCATTTAGGAAAACCCCATCCATTCCTATTTCAAAATCTTTTTCGCTTATTATCTTTTTATTTAAAACGTTAAATATCGTTCTATCTCCTATTACTGGTTTAAATATTTCTGCTATATCAAGATTTAATGAAAATCTTCTAAAATTCGTTGTATGTAAATAACCAATCCTTGATCAAGATGTGTCGTATAAATTTCTTTTAATATCATATTATATATTATTGAGTTAGAAAAACTTATTAATGCATTTATTCGATCTTCTGGAGGCCTCTTACTTCTTTTTGTAAATTTAAAATCTTCATTTTCTATTATTATTTTAAATGTTTTATAATACTCTTTTTTTATTTCTGCCTCGATCGGCATAATTTCTGTAATTTCTGATTTTTTCTCTAACTGTTTTAAAAGCATTCCTATTTTTTTTATATATTCTTCAAGTTCTTTTTTTCTACGATTATAGTATTTCAAAATTTTTAAAGAATTTTTTGTTGCTCCTATTACAAAACTTTTTGCAAGTTTACTTCTTTTTATTCCGTTTATATAATGTTCTGCTTGTTTTAAAATCATATATCCTGAATTATAATGTTCTCGAGGATAATAACTTCCAACGTAATATCCATAATGATTATAAAAAGATACTATTATCTCTTTCTGACTTAAAAATTCTATAGTCTTTTTGGTCATATTAACTTCCCCAAAAATTATGATTTCTTTTAAATTTTCTATTGGTATATATTTTTTTTTTATTATCCGAAGTTATAAAAACAATTGAATTGTCTTTTCTCTTCAATTGACCACTACTAAATATATATATACTCTCTTTCATTTTCTCATCCCCAACAAAAATCATGATACGAACAAGTTTTACAATATTTTATTTTTTCTGATTTCGGAGGTAATTCTTTATTAATTATGGTTATAATTTCTTCTTCTATTTTTTCTAACTCTTTTTCTTTTTTTTCTGTTATTTCAATTTTTATAATCTTTTTTTCAGTTGGTATTCTGATTTCTGCATTTTTTATATTTATTTTATGCCTTAATCGTTTTAAATAAAACAACAATTGATATTCTGCACTTTTCAAATTTTTAGAAGATTTTTTTACTTCCGCAATTATTATTTTTCCATCTTCTTTTTTTATAAAATCTATTATTCCACCATCAATTTTAATTTCTTTTTTTGTATTTTGATAACTTTTTTCTGCTATAAACCTTCCTATTTCTATAAAAGCATTATCTTGCTCACCAATTAATTGATGGGCAAGCAACCAAATCTGCCTTTTACAAATAAAGTATGCTTGAATTAAACTACCATAAATTTTTATTGATTTCATTATATTCTCCTTATTTTAATATTTTACCATATAAAAATATCACTAAATTCAAGTTTTTTAAATCCTGTATTATAATCATATACATCATCTGCATTAATAATTTTATAAAATCCATATTTATTTTCAATATTTCCAGATTTTATAATGTTTTGAAATTTTTCAGAATATAAATTGGCTGATATTATAAATTTAGACATGATTCCTTGCATAATTATTAATTCAATTTTATTATTAATAAAGTTTTTATTTTTATTCTCTATAATACTACAATATAAATCAAAGATTTTTTCTCCATCAACATAAACATCATTATTATTAATTATTTTTTTACTTTTTAAAAACTTTATCTCTTCATTCGTAAAATTTTTTATTTTCTCATCTATAACAATAGGAACTTTTACCGGAATAAAAACAGTTATATCTATAAAATCATTTTTGATTATTTGGAAATTTTTATCTATTTTTTCAAAATTTAATTTTTTAATAAAGTTTATATATGCTGGTAAATTATCTCTAAAATCTAATTGATTATTGTGTATTCGTTTTTCTTGCATCACATCATCATAAAGTCTATCAAATGATTTTTTTTGCAAAATATCTTTATAGTATTCAATACTCTTATTAAGTTTTTTAAATCTATTATCATTACCATAAATTTTTGAACTATCATCATAATTAAATAAAAATAATTTATTATTTGATTTATTTACATTTCTGTTGATTCTACCTGCTAATTGCTCATCAGAATCTACAATTGATATATCCTTAAATCCTAAATCCATATCAATATCCATACCTGCTTCTACTATCTGAGTGGTAATCAATAAAATATTTTTCTTTTTATAATTATTATTCTTTATTTTGCTAATAATTTCTTTCCTTCTTGGTTCTAAGATTAATCCTGATAAAATAAAAATTTCATCAAAAAATCTTTCTTCATCATTTCTTTGAATAGCAATTTGGTAAAATTCATCAGCTGTTTTTTTTATTATAAACTCAATAATAGTGTGCACATAATCATTTCTTTTTTTATATTTTTTTGATTCAATTAGTACTTCTTTATATAAATTCCTTAAAAAATTTTCTTCTTTATCCTTTTTTATTTTTTCTAAAAGTGAAAAACTTATCTCTACTCTTTTCTTAAAATTAGGATTATTAAAATATTTTTCTTTTTCACTTATAAGATAAACAAAGTCTTCTCCTTTCTTTTCATCTTCTAATAGTAATTTCCCTATTTTAGGTAGGGTCGCTGACATTAATATAAATTTTATATTAAAATAATTTGAATACTTTTTGATAAAATAAATAATTTTATCCCATTCTTCTGGTGGATAACTTTGAAGTTCATCAATAATAACAATTGAATTAGCTAATCTATATAACAAATAATTGTTACTTTTATTATTTGACTTTAATATATTAAAAAATTTAACATGAGATAAAAGAACTACTGGATAATTAACAAATAAATAATCAACTATATTTAGTCTATCTTTTCCATATTTATTTTCATCTTCTTTTTGAAAAAAACCTGTTTTTGAATGAATTTGTACTATTTCATTATTATTTAATTCAAGAGTTTCTTTCAGAACATTAAAAGTTTGAGTTATAAGCGTTGTAAAGGGAAAAACATAAAATACTTTTGTTATATCTTTTTTATTATTTTTTATAAATTCAGTTAATGCGAGTATTGATAGGTTCGTTTTTCCTCCGCCTGTTGGGGCTTCAATATAAAAGAGTTTTTTATCTATATTTTTTCTTATTCCAGATATAACCTCATAAGCCAAATTTTGCCTTAATTTATTCAAATTTATATTGCTTTTTTCATCTGGAAATTCTAATTTATAATTATCAATTTTATTATACAATTCTTTATTATACTTTTTGGTAGTTTTTACATTTTCAACAATTTTATCTTTTATCTTATCTGTTAATATCCCAAAATCACCATACATTTTTTCCCAGTTATTCATAAAATGCGTTGTAGCATAATAATCTGCTGCAGTTAAAAGAGAATAGTTTAGTTTTAATAAAGCAAATAAAGCAAAATAATCAAACTTTATTTTATCAAATATATCTCTCAATATTTTTGTATTAAATTGTTTCTTTATATTTTTTTGAAACTCGAAATCCGTTTCTATTAAAAGTTCTTTATTTATAAATTTCAATAATTCCTCAATAAAATTATCCTCAAAATATTCATTATTATAATTTAAAGTTGGAGAATGATGATTTAAAATAGAAAAACTTAATGCAAATAATATAAATAAATTTATAACTTTCTCATCACTTAAAAAATGCTTTTCATTTGTTTCTTTTAAAAATGCTTGAATATATATATATGCACCTATTTTAGAATGACTACTTCCAATATTTGATAATTTCTCTTTTTTAAATTTATCATTTCCCATTTTTTCAATCTGAAAGTTAGGGTTTATTTTTCCAATATCATGAAATAAAGGAATCAAATTAAAATATTTTTTTATTAATTTTTCCGCTTCCTTTTTATTTTCATAATTAAAAACAATATTCTTTATTAAATTTTCAATAATAATTTTTAGGTTATTTTTTTCTATTAGTTTATTAAAATATTTCATTACTAATTCCGTATGTTCTATTAATAATTCTTTCTTATTTTCATCTTCATTTATATGAGCATAATATTGATTTTTTTTCAAAAATTGTTTTATTTTTTCCAATTCCATTTTTGAATTCATCTCCACCTATTTTTTTTAAAATAAACTAATAAATATATTATTATCATTATAAGTTATTTTGTAGATATCACTCTTTATAAAATCTTTAGAAAATTTTATTTTAAAATTGGTAAATACAAAATTTTTATATTCATATTGCTGTACTACCTCATCATATTTTACAGGCAATCTCTCAAAATATGCAAAGTAATTTTTTTCCTTATCTATATTCGAAAAATCAAATAAATCAAAATTTTCATTTTCATTTTCATTTATCTCTTTAAGAGGTCTTCCTTTTATAAAAATTGTAGAAATTTCTATTGCTTTTTCTATATTATCTATATGTTTCCAGTTAGAATATTCAATAAATTCTGTCCACCATATCGGATAATCGTTTTTCCCCAAATAAGGTAAATATTCTGCTTTTTGTTCTTTTATATAATTATATAATTTTTTTTGATATTTATTTCTCAGATCAAGTAAAACATAAATTTTGTACGACGGTTTCAGAAGAGTCTGCTCAGATATTAGTAAATTTGTACCTTTTTTATTCTCTCCTTCGTTTGCAAATCCAGTAGTATTACTATATTTAATCACTGTTTTTTGAAAATATCCATTTTTATGATTTATAGGTTCAATTCCCACGAGAACTTCTTGTAATTCGTTATAATATTCAGGAAAATTTGTACCTTTTTTAAATCCTTCTAATCCTGCAATAGCACCTAATATTCCTAATAATACAGGTTTATGAAGCATATTAAATGTAAGATAAATACTATCATTAATATCAGGTTTTTTTAAAAATCCCATATTTGAATTTATTATAAAGGAAATAAGTTTATTATTCTTCATTTTTTCTTCACCTCTTCATTTTTTATTTATGGGCTGTAAATAATTACAGCCCATAAAATTTATCCCTCATATTTTTCACCATTTAAAGTATATTCTACGCAATCTTCAGGTAAATTCTTTATACATATAATATTTTTATCATAATAAATTTCACATTTTTCAATTTCAGCTTTATATTTTTCTAATTCATCTTTTATGACTTTCAGATCAAAACACCTCTTTTCTCCATCATCCTTCATTTTTATTAAATCGGTGAAATTTGGTAAAACTATTTTTGAGTTTTCGTTTAATTCTACATAAAATAAAATTTCATTTTCAACACCTGACTTTGATGATGAGTCGTAATAACTTACACCTTTTCTCAAAGCCTCTTTTAAGATCGATATATCATTTTCTGTTAAAGCTAGTTCGATCATATTCTCTTCTTCCGCCACATTTTCAATAATATTTTCTATGGTTTTAGGATTTATTGAAAAATGATGTATATAATGTCCTTCTTCTAATTTTGACTGTCTTCCCAATGTTGATGCTGACTTTTCAGCGCCTTCCTTATCTGATGGATTCCTAAAAGGTGACATAATCTGTTCTGAATAAATATTTCCTTCTTTCCAAATATTAATACCATGTGTAATTTGAACAGGACCATGAATAGAAATATTTTTATCTTTTATATCTTTTCCTCCATTACCTTTTGGAGCAAAGGTAACACCAAAAAACCTTACATCAACAGCAGAAAGAAGATTTTTAATAATAGCTTTTTTATCATCCTTTTCAACATTCGTGTTAAAAAAATTATTATATGATTCCGCGAGAGTGTAAGGATTTAAATTATTATTTGTTCTTTTAAATATGAATACTTTTTTATCTTTATATTCATTATCAAGATAATATCTTACTGTATATTTCAAAGCCTTATCTGTTGCATAAACAGTTCCATTAGGTAATGTTCTGGGTTGTCCTGTAAAATCAGCATTGTAATTAGAATTAATAGCTTTAATAACTACAAATCCATACGCTCTTTTTTTGAAAATTTTATCCTTCATTTTATCCCTCCTCATTATTTTCATTTTTCTCATAAATTATAGAATTAGCAAAATACCCCGCAAGTAAATATTTTTGATATGGTTTAAGATTTTGTTCTGTTTCAAAACCCAAAACTTCTGCTGCCAACTTTTCAAATTTCTTATTCCCAAATGAAATATTATATTTATAAGCATTAATTGCATGGGATATAGCATTTTGAAGTTGTGTTGCATTTATTTTTTGAATAAATGGTTCTAATAATGCATGAGTTTTTTCCGATGTTTCACTAAGACTAATTAAATAATAGATAAGTTGTCCTGCTCCAAAAACAAACTCTTCAATAGACTCGAAATGTTTATTTTCATTTTCATTAACAATTTCTCTTATTTTGTTTAGTAATTCAGGAATTTTTGATGCCATATCTATCCTCCCTTCTTTTTTATCAAAGTAATTATAAAAACTAAACCATATATTAAGTTTTTCTTTTATATTATTTTCTTTTGTATGGTAACCATTTTTATCTATCTCATCTTTTCTTAGATCTGATATTATACTATTCCATAATATTTCATCCCATATAAAAGAATTAATAGCCTCTGTTTTTGATTTATAAATGTAATCGTAAAAAGCTTTTCGGTATTTCATAATCATTTGATAAACTAACTCGCCACCACTAACATAATCTACTTTAATTTCACCAAAATAATTCATAGATATGTTATTTTTCTTAATTTTTACTAATGAGTTATTAAAAATAGTCTTTACTATATCCTTTTCAAAATGAAAAATATTTTTAATTTCTCTATCTTTCTTTATTTCTCCATGCTCCTTTATTTTAAATATGTTTTTTACCATAGGATATTTGTCGTCTTCTTTTAAAGAATATCTAAATTTAGAGACATAATCAAAATCTTTTATCTCTTGACCTAAAAAAAACAAAAGATAATAATTTTGAAGAACTCTATCACTATTTTCTTCAAAAATTTCTTTTATGACTTCTGAATAAGTTAGTTTACTGTTTTTTCTAAAAATTTTTAACATATCATCAGCATTTACAAATTCTCTTTTATCTATAAAAATAGGAATTGGATTAGGAAAAAGTTTATTTTTTTTCAATATATTAAATAAATACAAATAATATGCAATATCGCTATTAAATCTATAATTAACATTCTGTTTAAAAAAAGAAGTTCTATGTTTTAAAAAAATTTTATTATCATTAAATGTTGTATAAAAATCTATAACTCCAAAAATTTCATTTTCTTTTTTTAAATTAAATTCTTCTTTATTAAAGATATTTTTATCTAAATATTTCTTATATACATCTTTATAATCATCGAGAAAGATATTTTTCAAATAAAATTTAATGTACTCATTATTTTTTAACTTTCTAATCATCTCATAAAATTCACTACTATCATTTATATTATCCTTTAAATTTTCTAATATTTTTTTTAAACACTCTTTAAATTTATTGACCATATTTTTGTATTGTGTTTGAATAGTAAATTCTTTTTCAATATTATTAAAATAATCTTCTATACGCTCTAAAATTAATTCTATTTTATACACTTTAGGATTTTTTGAACCTAGTTCCTCCTTTTCTTTATCATTCAATTTAAAATTAAACCCAAAAGCAAAAGGGGATGTCGTGTGTATTTTTTGTTTTTTATCGAATTTTTTTTGTTTATTCATATCCAGATAATGGCTATTTACATCATAATCAACTATACTTTTCAAAAATTCATTTATATTTTTACCGTTATAATATCCCCACTCTATATTTTTTTCTCCTGGGAAATTCTCTAAATTATCACATTTCTCAACATCAAAAAAAATATGTATTCCTTTATCTGGTTTTAACCCCTCTTTTAATATATCAGGAGAATTTCTTTCTAAATGTTTTATATAATTTACTATTTCATATATCATCTTAACCCCCCTTACACTGCTATAATATTATATTTCAAAATTTTAAAAATATTTTTATATTCCTGGTGTAGTTATATTGAGTTAAATATCCATTCAATCCGGTTAATCACTAACTAACTTTTTCTGCTGGAAGGGAAAAAACATGAAATATAGATCTTTATTTCTGACATTAAAAATCTTGATACCAGTAGAGTTGATTATTTTTATTTCGTCTATCTTTATTTTTACCTCTTTACTCATCCACTACTTCAAACATTCCAAAACCTTGAGAATTTTTACTTCCTAATCCTGTATCATATAAAAATTCAATTATTTGAGGACTACATTCAAGTTTATATTTTCCCATCCAACCCTCAACAATATAACTTTTTTTTCCAAAACCATAATAAACTATCTTTTTATAATTATCTCTTTTAAATAGTGGAGTAATTTTTATATTTTCTTTTAATTCTTCATTATAAAATGCCTCCCATTTATGTTTTAAATTAAGATTAATTAATTCTTCAAACTGTTCATGAAAAGGGGAAATATATATAGTTTTCTTTTTATTATTTATTATTTCTGTTTTATGAACTTCAATTGGGGTTAACATTGATATATTCATCTTATTAGTTTCTATATGATAAGTTTCTAAAGCTAATATACTGGAAAGATATAATCTGTTTTCTCCTAATTCGAAAATTTCCTTATCAAATAAATTATCAATGATATCTTCCAAAATTTTATTTATAGGTGATGAAATAAAAAAACTTATTTTATTTCCAAAATTAAATATTTTCATTTTTTTATAGTATTTTCCTTTTTTTAATATAGAAGAAAACGTAAAAAATCTATACACTCTTTTACTAAAACTTTCAAAACCTTTTTCATGAATAAATTTGCGTAGTTTCAATGAAAACATATTATATATCAACGATTGTAAATACTTATTAAATCCTAATGGCAATATTATATTTTTTTCTGAAATAAATTCCACTTTTATTCTGATAAACATCACTCCTTTACTTAAAATTAATATATCACTTGATATATTAATTCAAAGAAACAAAAAAGCCCGGCTCCAAGCCAGGCTTCTTTTGTTTTATATTAATTTTTCTGTTTTTATTATTTAACATAATATCCCCATCCCGAAATATTTGTTTTTTATAATTATAACAAATTACTTTAGATTTGTCAACCTTTTATTACAATAGTTTTATAATTATAGTTACATTTTATTATTCAACATCTTTTTGAATATTACTATTTAATTTCTTCTACATATTTTGCTTCTTTTCCAACAAAAACGATTATATACTTTTTCATCGTTTCATTTTTTGTGTTTAATTCATATGATTTCTTGTATTTTTCTATTTGTTCTTTTGCCTGTTTTATTTTCCTTTTTAATTTTTCTTCTGTGTATTCTTTTTGTTTTATGTATTTTACTTCTATTATCGCTTCATATGGCACTTCTTCGTATCTTTTGAACATTGCTATGTCTATATATCCATTTTCTACTGGATATTCCATTTTTACCATTGCATATGGCGTTAGTATTAGATAACTATACATTATTGCTTTTATGTATTTTTCGTCTAATCCCATGAATATTCTGTTGTCCATTTTGTTCAGTAGGCTTTCTATTTCTTTTGCAAAGCTTTTTATTTCTCCATCTGATAGTATCTTTCTTACCGCTATTTCTATTGGCTCTGGGTCTATGTATTCTGTTAGTTTTTCTTCTATATATTCTGTGAAATATTCTGAGAATATTTTTTTCATTGAGTAATTTGGTATTTTTAGATATGTTATTATTCCTTTTTTTTCAAATGTCATGAATCCCAGATAGAATAATAATGATTTTATGTCTTTTACTTCTATCCTTTTTCCTGGATTGAACATTGTTGTTAGTTCTGTTAGCTCTGTTTTTCCTGTTAATAATATTTCATTTAATAGTTGCCCTATTATTTTTTTTGATGTTGTTTTTTCTCTTTCTTCTTTGGTTTCTTCTTTGTCTATTTTTACTCCAAGCAATTCTCCTAAGCTAAATAGATTCTGTACTTTTTTGTAATCACTCATTATGTTGTCATCTATTATTTTTTCTGGTGGTTTTTTTGTTCTTCCATATTGTATTATAAAATAAAATACCATGTCTGGGTTATATACTTTTGCTTTTACTTCTTTATTAAATCTATATCCATTATAATTTTCCTGCATTTCTTTTAATAATTTTTCTGAATATATGTCATAATATTCCAATAATTCTTTTA
The DNA here is from genome assembly GCF_013363285.1 of Marinitoga sp. 1154. Taxonomy (NCBI): domain Bacteria; kingdom Thermotogati; phylum Thermotogota; class Thermotogae; order Petrotogales; family Petrotogaceae; genus Marinitoga; species Marinitoga sp. 1154. Next base: position 91,469 of record NZ_LBFB01000005.1, read on the forward strand.
CTTCTTCTTCTTTAAATCCAAGCATCTCGTTGAATTTTATATCTATTGTTTTATTTTTAGTTATATTAAATCCACTGGTTAATGAGTCTAACATTATTGGACTTACTCCTGTCATGAATAATCTTTCTATTATTGTTTTTGTTCCTTTTTTTATTTCTTCATAGAATTTCCTTACAAATCCATGTTTTGTTACGCTGTCTTTGAATAAATCAAGATTGAAACTCAATAATTCATTTGCAAAGTGATCATATTCGTCTATTAATAAGTATATTGGTTTGTCTAACTTTTCTTTAGAGTCTGTTAAAAATGCTCTTATTATATCTGCTGGTTCTGTGTATTCTTTTTCTATTTTTAGTTTTATTTCATATCTGTTGTTGAAATCATCCAGTGAAGATATTACATTATTTTTAAAACTATTTATTAATACTTCTTTATTTTCTGTTTGTATTCCAGAAAAATCCATATACAAGATATAATAACTGTTTTTTAATGGTGTTGGATTTTTTCCTATGTATAAGTATTTAAATAATTTTTCAAATTTCTCTGCATAATTGATATCATAATACTTTGCAAGTGTATCTAAGAACAATGTTTTTCCAAATTTCCTTGGCCTTAAAAACACTATATTAGTTTCATTCAATGATTCTAATTTTTCTATATATTCTGTTCTGTCTATGTAATAATAATTCTGCATTATTACCCATTCAAAATTTTGTTCTCCATATGGTATTTTTTTTCTCATGGTTCACCTCCACGTGACATACCTCCGGTAGGGTATTGGATTAAAAAATTAAATTTTAATAAACAATTTAAAAACCTCTGAATAATTGCAAAGCAATTATTCACGCTTACGGCGGGTAATAGGATAAAGGTTTAAGATTTTAAAATAAAAACTTTTTAATATTTTCAAAGAAAATATTCATACCTTCGGTAAGGATTAGGATTAAAAATAGATATTAATAAAAATTAATCTGAATAATTGCAAAGCAATTATTCTCGCCTACGGCGGGTTTTAGGATTATTAAAAACTTTGGTTTTTAATTAAAAACATCAAAATCTTCGAGCTTACGCTCTCTTACTTAAAATTCTACAGTATCTTTTATGCTAATTATACCATAATTATTTTTTTAATACATAATATAAAACCGGGCTTTTCGCCCGATTTTTATGTTAATTTAATAATATAGTTAATGTCTTTTATTCAACATTTTTGCTTATATTTTCCGTATATTCATCTGGTAATGTGAAATATCCTATTATTGCAAATATATTAGCTACGAAAGTTAATATAAATCCAACTAAAACTATTGACAATATTATTCCCCAGAATAAAAATTTGGATGCTTTATAAAAATTGTCATTTCCAAAATAATCACCCATTAGATTATATACTTTTATTTTATAAATAACTGGTATTATCATTGCAGCTATATATATTATAAGCATCAAAAATACATTTGGCATGTTACTCATGATATACATATCCGGTTCTATAACGGTTCTAAAAAATGACCCAAATATACCCAAAAAACCAACAAAATAGATTATATATATTACTACTTCAGATAATAATAAATAATTAAATATTCTTTTGTCTTTAACAGCTTCACTAATTTTATACACTCCAATTAATTCTAAAATTATACCTAAAATCCCAAAATGTCCAAACATTCCCAAAATTCGCCCAACTCCAGCTAATATTTTTGAATTTTTTAAATTCATTCTATCCCCTCCTTCTCAATATAATTTATATTTAAAAATCCAATTATTTCAAATATTTTTAATATTAAAATTAATACGGAATTTACTATTATGATTATTAAAGCTATTGACGTTATAAATCCAATACCATCCAATACCCACTTTGCAAACAATATATAAGAAAAAATAAGTATAATTAATTTTATAACTATCAATTTTAAAACAAATAGAAATTCTTTATTTAAAGTTCTTTTATAAAGAGATTTATAGGCTATTCTTTCAAAAAATAAAGATATTATATAAGAAAAAAAGGATAAAGATATTATTGACATATGATCTTTTATACCTGTATATATATAATATTCCATACTTTTTAATGAATAAAAACTATCATTATCTCCACTTTTAAATATGGAAATTATTGTTTGTGGAACAAAAAAATTAATTACAGTATAAAATAAAAACAGTGAAATTACAAAATAATAAAATAATTTTTTATCATTTAACCTTTCACTAATAATATAAATACCTATAAACTGAATAATTAAACCCGCTAAACTCAGATTTTCAATAAATACTAATATCATTCCAATAGCAATCATATATCTTGCTGTTTTAAAACTCACACAATCCTCCCCCTTTTTTAAATTTTTATTAATTGGTAAAAACATTATTATTATACCAATTTTTTTATTAATTTTCAATATCATTTTAAAAATAGTTGTTATAAAATATTTTATATAAATAAAAACAGCCCTTATTTTCAAGGGCTGTTAGTAGTTACTATGTAATCTTATATATTTTTAATTACTAACGCTGTTCCCATTCCTCCGCCTATACATAATGATGCTAATCCATATTCTACATTTCTCTTTTTCATTTCATATAATAAAGTTACTGTTATCCTGTTCCCTGACGCCCCTATTGGATGTCCTAATGCTATTGCTCCACCATTTACATTTGTTCTTTCCATAAACCATTCTTTTGTAAGTCCATATTTTTCACTAAGTTCTTTTATTACTCCTAATGATTGCGCTGCAAATGCCTCGTTTAATTCTAATAATTCCATTTGTTCTAATTTTATTCCCTTCTTTTCTACAAGATTTGTTATTGCTGCTACTGGTCCCATTCCCATTATACTTGGATCAATACCACCCTGTTCATAGGCTATTATTTCTGCTAATGGTGTTAGTCCATATTTCTTTACTGCTGTTTCGGATGCTATTATTATTGCACTTGCTCCATCATTTATTCCTGATGAATTTCCTGCTGTTACTGTTCCATCTTTTTTGAATGCCGGTCTGAGCCTTGCAAGTGATTCTTTTGTTGTTCCAAATCTTGGATATTCATCTGTATCAAATATTTTCGTTTCTTTTCTTGTTTTTATTTCTATTGGTACTATTTCGTCTTTAAACTTTCCTTCTTTTATTGCTTTTTCTGCTCTTTGCTGACTTGTTGCTGCAAATTCATCCTGTTCTTCTCTTGTTAATCTATATTTTTCTACTATATTTTCTGCTGTTATTCCCATGTGATATTGATTAAAAACATCTGTTAATCCATCATAAACCATATGATCTATCATTTCTATGTTTCCAAATTTTAACCCAAATCTTGATTTTGATGGTAGTAGCATGGGAGCATTTGACATACTTTCCATACCAGCAGTTACTATAATTTCTGCATTTCCTAATTTTATTTCATTTGCTCCTAACATTATTGCTTTCATTCCACTTCCACATACCATATGTACTGTATATGCTGGTTTTTCTACTGGTATTCCAGCATATATTGCTGCTTGTCTTGCTGGACCCATTCCTTGACCTGCTATTAATACGTTCCCTACTATTGTTTGGTCTATTTGTTCTGGAGTTACACCTGCTTGCTTCATTGCTGCTTTTATTGCCTCTGCACCTAATTCTGCTGCTTTTTTATCTTTTAATGTTCCTCCAAAGCTCCCTATTGCGGTTCTTTTTGCACCTACTATATATACTTTTTCCATTTTTTGTCCCCCTTTTTTTAGAATGCTAACTTATAATACCAATCCACCATCTACACTAAGTATATGACCTGTTATGAAACTCGATTCATCACTTGCGAGAAATAATGCCGCATTTGCTATTTCTTCTGGTTCTCCCATTCTTTGTAATGTTGTTTTGTTTTTTACTATTTCTATTACTTTTTCTGGCAAATCTTTTGTCATAGGTGTTTTTATAAATCCTGGTGCTATCGCATTTACCCTTACCTGTGCTCCTTTTCTTGCAAATTCTTTTGCCCATGTTTTTGTCATTGCTATTACTCCACCCTTTGTTGCCGCATAGTTTGTTTGTCCTATGTTTCCATATATTCCAACTACTGATGATATGTTTATTATTGATCCTTTACCCGCTTTTATCATTTCTGGTCCAAATTGTTGTGTCATGTTAAATACACCTTTTAAGTTTACATCTATTACCATATCCCAATCTTCTTCACTCATTTTCTGTATTAATGCATCTCTTGTTATTCCTGCATTATTTACTAATACATCAACTTTTCCTTCTTCTTTTATTACTTTTTCTTTAAATTCCTCTATTGCTTTTCTGTCTGTTACGCTTAATTTATAACCTTTCACATTTTTATATTCCTTTTCTAATTCTTTTAATGCTTCTTCATTTAAATCACATGCATATACTTTTTTAGCTCCTTCTTTTGCAAATTTTTCCACCATGGCTTTTCCTAATCCTCTTGCTCCCCCTGTTACTATACATACTTTTCCTTCTAATCTCATTCTTTTTTACCTCCTTGTTTTTTTTCTTGTTGTCTTTTATACATTTCCTGAGCTATATATGAAGCTACATCATCCGCATATGTGTTAGCACCAAATCCTGCATCATAACCTATTTCTTTTACTAATTCATGAGTTATTCTTGGTCCACCTGCTATTAATATTACTTTGTCTCTTATACCTTCTGCTTCTAATAATTCTACTAACTCTGTAAGATGTTTTATGTGAATATTTTTTTGTGTAACTATTTGAGAGACAAGCAATACATCAGCATCAAACTCTATAGCTTTTTCTACAAATTCTTCGGGTGGAACTTGACTTCCCATATTTAATGTTTCAAACATTTTGTATCTTTCTAATCCGTAATGTCCTGCATATCCTTTCATATTCATTATTGCATCTATACCAACAGTATGAGCGTCTGTTCCTATACATGCGCCTATTACTCTAATTTTTCTTCTTATATTCTTTTCAATAAATTCATCTGTTTCTTCCATTGACCATGTTGTTGATTCTACTTTTGGCACATGTATCGAGGTATAATCTACTGTATGTGTACAGCTTCCATATGCAATTATAAATGTGAACCCTTTTGTTAATTCTTTATGATAAACTACCATAGGTTCTTCAAAACCCATTTTTTTCATCAATTGTTTTGCAGTTTCTACTGCTTCATCACCATCTGGTACCGGCAATGTAAAGCTAAGCTGTGTTTTCCCATCATTCATTGTGTCTCCATATGGTTTTATTGCTTTTAAATTTAATGTTTTATCAAAATCTTTTTTCTCTGTAGAATATAATCCTCCACTCATGGTCTTTCAGCCTCCAACATTATTTTAATAAACGGATTAATGTAATTTTCTCCTTTTTCAAATACTCCATCTAATCCTTTTCCACCATCAATTGGTCTTTTTATATTTGCAAATGTTCCTTTTGATAATGATACAAATAATCCATCATGCATCATTTTTTCTAATAATTCTATTGATTTATCTAACACTTCTTGTGCTCTTTTTTGAACAATTCCATCTTTTTTGAATTCTATTTCATCTCCAAGATTTTTCAAATTATTGAATATGTATCTAGCATTTTCTATTGATAGATATCTGTCAGACATAAATGGTGTATGTATAGCTTCTGTTAGCATTCCGAGTAATTGAATACCTTGTTGTGTCCATATTGATATTACGTTAAACAAAGCATCCTGAACATGTCCTTTAAATATATTTCCTGTCATATATTTTGTTGGCGGCATGTATTTTAGAGGTGCTTTAGGAAATATTTCTCTTAACATTTGTGCTTGAGCTAATTCATATAAGAAACCATTTGTAAGATCTGGATTCATTTCAAATGCATGTCCCAATCCCATTTGTTCTTCAGGAATACCCGCCATCAATGCAAGTTGCTCATTTATTAAATCCGAGGTTAATACTGTGTGAGCTTCTTCATATGCATCTGCTGTTGTTAGATAATTATCTTCTCCGGTATTTATTATTATTCCTGAAAATCCATTTATTACACGTGAGAAATATTGATCTATTATTGTTCTTTTCATATTAATATCTCTAAATAGTATTCCATATAATGCGTCATTAAGCATTACATCAAGCCTTTCCATGGCGCCCATTGCTGATATTTCAGGCATACATAAACCCGATGCATAATTAACAAGTCTTATATATCTTCCGACCTCTTCTCCAACTTCATCAAGTGCTTTTCTCATTATTCTAAAATTTTCCTGTGTTGCATATGTTCCACCAAAACCTTCTGTTGTTGCACCATATGGCACGTAATCCAATAAACTCTGCCCTGTTGTTCTAATAACTGCAATTATATCTGCTCCCTGTCTTGCTGCTGCTTGTGCTTGGACAACATCTTCGTATATATTTCCTGTAGCAACTATTACATAAAGATATGGCTGTTTACCTTCACCTAAGTTTTTTATATATTCATTTCTTTTTTTTCTATTATTCTGAATTTTTTTTATCATATTATCAACAAATGGTTTTATTGCTTCGTTTGCTTTTTCAGGAGAATATATTTTTATTTTTGATAGGTCTATTTCTTCTTTTGCAATTTTTTCCGCTATTTCTTGAGGGGTTAGTCCTGTTTCTAATATTGCATTTCCCAATAAAAATGCTGCTCCCTGATCTAATAATCCGATTTCTTTTATATGTTCTACAACGACATTTGGCAATGGAACTTCATTTTCATCAATTCCATCTATTCCTAATAGCCTACATATTGTTCTTTCTACAGATACTGTAGATTTTCTATCTACAAAATCCTGAACGTCTTCTGCTATTTTTTTTGCTAGACTTCTTGCATATTCAATTTTTTTTATATCCAATCCTAATTTACTCATTAAGTGTTTCCTCCTTTTTTAACTTTTCAATTGTTTTTATTAACTCTTCATCTATTTTTAGCAGTTTTGCTATCGTTAATGCTTCTTCTGGAACAATTTCTTTATCTTCTTCAATTAATGTATAGTCTATTATTTCCGTTATATTTTCTGGAGTTATATTGCTTTTTAATTTTTCCTTTTTTATTCCTTTTATTCGTAATTTTCTTATATTTTTGTCGGCCACGTTATTAAAATGCGTTGTTATTAATGTTATTGAATTATGTTTATTAAGTATTTGAATTACACTTTTTACTATTAGTTTTCCTTCATGTGGATTGGTATTTCGGGCTAATTCATCAAGTAATATCATTGCATTATTTTTTTCTTTTATATATTTCAATATTTCATTTAGTTTTAACATTTCAGCTGCGTATGATGATAATCCGTTTAGTGTTGATTGATAATCACCTGATATAAGAAATATTTTGTTTATTATTTTCATTTTAGCAGATTCTGCAGGAATATAGAACCCATATTGCAAAAGAGATTGAGCTAATGCAATTGTCCTTAATATCACTGTTTTACCTGTCATATTTGCTCCAGTTATTAATGTAACACCATTTTTTAATTTTATATTTATTGGCTGATATTTCCCGTTTTTTAATCTATCTTTTATTAATGGATTATATAATCCATTAATACATATTTGATTCGATAATTCAGGTCTGGCTAATTTATATTCTATAGCCTGCTGTGATTTTGCTATTACAAAATCAAGTTCTCCTATGTCATCTAATGCCTGTTTTAATGCTTTTTTATATTTTTTTAATTTATTTGTTAGTTTTTCTCTTATTTTGTTTTCAATTTCCATTTCTTTTATGTATAATTTTTCTTTTTCTTTGTCGTTTGCTTTTTTTCTTTGCTTTCTTATTTTTTTTAGTTCTGTTGAATATGAATCATATATATAAAATGTTGGTAAATTTGTGTTATCTGGATCAAGTATTTTTATAACTTCTTTAAGATCGGGCATTTTTAGATATGAAAATGTTGCTTCTTTTCTTATTTTTTCATAATATATTGAAAAATATTTTATTTCATATAGTTCTATATCATCTAATATATATTCACTGTTTATTCTTTCTATAGTTCTTTTTATATCTTTTATATACATTAAATTATGTTTTATTTTTTCTATTTTTTCTTTTTCTGTATTTATTTTCTTTATTGTTTCTTCTATTTTGTCTAATTCACATTCTATACTATCTTTATCTATGAGAAATTTTAAATTTTTTAATAAATCTTTTCCTAACGGTGTTATTATTTCTAATTTTTGGAATAAATAATCTAATTCAACCATAATTCATCTTCCCTTACATTTATTATTGGTATATCTGTTAATTTACGTAATCTTTTTTTTATTTCATTAGAATCCAATATATATCCTTGTGGTGAATATGGATTTATTGTTATCGCTATTAGATTGGTTTTTTTTAAAACTTTTATTTTACCACCTTTTTTTGTATATATTTTATATGTTTCCGGGGTTATAAAGATTTTTGTGAAATCTTTTACTATAATTTCTACATTTTTCAAATCTTTTTGTTTTATTAAATATTTCAAGAAATTTTCCGTCAACGCTCCTGTTAAATATATTTTTTTCCCATATTCGAGTATATGTTTTTCTAAATTTTTAAATGAAAGTAATGATTTTATAGGTAATTTTTCTATTTTTTCTGCTATTGTATATATGCCATCACTCAGATTTTTTATTTTTTCTTTTTTTTCTGTTTCATCTAATTGAATCATTTTAACTGTATGTATGGTTCTTTTTACCAGCTCATTTATATTTATTGTTAATGCTGCACCTGTTGCAAGAATCATTGCATCTGTTATTACTGGAGAAGCGGGGCTTAATCTGGATAAAGCCCCGTCTATTAATATTAATTCTGCTCCAAACGTTTTTAACTTTTCTATTAATTGTTTTAGTTTTTCAGCACTTTGAGGACCAGCTAATATTATTTTTCCTTTTTCCAATGCTTTAGCTATTATTATCCTTCCCAGAGATGTTCTTAGTTCATCCTCTATTGATAATATTTCAGATGTAAACTTTTTTTGTTTATAGAATTTTTCAGCTGTTGCAAATATTGTTTCTTCTTTTATTTCAATTTCTGGTTTTTTTGTATAGGTAACCTGATCTATAGATTCTCCATCTATACCTATAGAGGTTATTCCTATATTTTTTTTTATTTTTTTTATTAAATAGTTTATTGTTTCTGTTTTTCCTGTGTTTTTTTCTAACCCAACTATTGATATACTTTTAAATTCCACTTTTTATTCTCCCTTGAATAGTACTAATGCTTCACCATCCACTGCAATTTTTCCGTTTTCTTTTATTATTTGTGTTGTTAGTATTAATCTTGATTTTTCATCTATTTTTTCTTTTACTGTTATTTTTATGGTTATCTCTTCATCAAGATATATGGGTTTTAAGAATTTTGTGTCCTGTTTCATATATATTGTTCCAGGACCAGGAAATTCCATCCCCAATACCGCTGATATTAATCCAACACTTAATATTCCATGGGATATTCTTTTTTTAAATACTGTTTTTGATGCAAATTCTTCATCAAGATGAACAGGGTTTTTATCTCCTGTGATCTCTGCAAATGTTTCTACCATCTTTGCTGTAATTTTTCTTTTCACTTCATATGTTTGACCCAATGTTATTTCATCGTATCTCATTTTTTTCCTCCTGATCATATTTTTCTCTTAATTTAGCCCTTTCATGTCTCTCAAGATGATTTGGCTCAAGAGAAATTCTATCCTTACTGTCAAATAATCCTGCTACTCCATACCATTTGTATTTTTCTCTATATATTGTATCGTCTACATCCGTTGTCGTATCTTCTGGTTCATGATATGTTGTTATTACACCTTCATAATTTCTGAGTATTACAGTATGATCTGTTTGAGAAATTAAATAATTCGGCATTAATCTTATTTTCCCTCCACCACCAGGTGCATCCACAACAAAGGACGGAACTGCAAACCCAGATGTGTGACCAATTAATGATTCCATTATTTCGAGGCCTTTTGCTACTGAAGTTCTGAAATGCTCTATTCCCTGAGATAAGTCACATTGATATATATAATACGGCCTTACCCTTATTTTCACCAGTTGATGCATTAATTCCATCATTATATATTTGCTATCATTTATTCCTCTTAATAATACTGTTTGATTTCCAAGTGGTATTCCTGCATCTGCTAATTTCCTACATGCTTCTGTTGATTCTGGAGTTATTTCTTTTGGATGATTAAAATGAGTATTTAACCAGATCGGATGATATTTTTTCAACATATTTACCAGTTCATCTGTTATTAATTGTGGAAATACTACCGGTGTCCTGGTTCCTATTCTTATTATTTCAACGTGAGGTATTTTTCTTAATTCTTTTAATATATATTCAAGCATTGGTATTCCAACCATTAATGCGTCTCCACCTGATAACAATACATCTCTAACTTGTGGCGTGTTTCTAATATATTCTATTGCAGCATTTATTTCATCCATTTTTTTATGAGCATCAGTTTGACCTGCAAATCTTCGTCTTGTACAATGTCTACAATACATAGAACACATATCTGTAATTAAAAATAATACTCTATCTGGATATCTATGAGTTAAGCCTGGCGCAGGTGAATCCTCATCTTCATGTAGAGGATCTAACATATCCCATACACCTTTTACTAATTCTTTAGATGTGGGCACAGCCTGTCTTCTAATTGGACATTTTGGATTATCCGGATCCATTAATGATGCATAATATGGTGTTATAGCCATCCTCAAAGTTTTTAACGCATTTCTTACTCCCTCTTCTTCTTCGGGTGTAAGATTTATTATCTGTTTTAATGTATCTACATCTGTTATTCTATTTTTTATTTGCCAATGCCAATCATTCCATTGTTCTTCTGTAACATCTTTCCATAATGGTATTTCTGTGTAATGTCTTCTATTCATGAATTTTCCTCCCGTTATATATATAATTTTTCAAATAATTTCCTTATTATTTTTGATTCCCTGAGTATTTGAAGCGTTAATTCGGCATGCCCTTTTGTATATCCATTTCCTATTATCATTGTTATATCTTTTCCAACACCTTCTGCTCCTAATGCTGCTTTGGTAAATGATGTTGCCATTGAAAAGAAATAAACGATACCCTCATCTTTTGTTATTAATATTGAAGACATTTCTGTATCTGGAACATTTACATTGTTTATCGTTACATCACAATATTTTCCATTCGTAACTTTTAAAACCTTTTCATATATTTCCACAGGTTTTGTTGCATCTGCCACTATTACATCATGGGCAATATTCATTTCTCTTATTCTTTCAGCATTTTTTTCAGAATATTCCACCACTATTACTTTACCTTTATCACCGGCATTTTTCATTGCCTGATACGAACATAACACACCTGATTTTCCGCCACCACCTATAATACAAACTGTATCTCCTTCTTTCACCAATTTATCTACCTGTGCTGGCGCTCCTGCTACATCCAGTGCTGCCAATGCTAATTTTTCTGGTATATCATCTGGTAATACTGCATAAAGACCTGTTTCAAATAATATTGCCTGACCTTCAATATCTACCTGATCATTTTCTAAATTTATATTTTTTATTTTTTCTATTTTAAGAGGTGTAAGGGACAATGATACCAATGTGGCTATTTTATCTCCGATTTTTAAAGTTTTATCTGGAAAGTCCGGTCCAATTTCTTTTACTATACCTATTAACATTCCGCCTGATCCTGTAACTGGATTCTGCATTTTTCCTCTTTCATTTACTATTTCAAGAATCATTTTTTTCATTTTTTCAGTGTTATGATTACATGCCTCTTTTATCTGGGTAAAACTTGCAGAGTCTATATTTAATGTAATTACATCTATTAATATTTCATTTGAATATATTTTCATATCATTATCTATTTTTTTTGCTGCTTGGGGTAATAATCCTTTTGGTTCTATTACTCTATGTGTTCCAAATGGACAGCCTTTTTTCATAACTTTACCTCCTGATATTTAATATTTTTCTTGCTTCATCCGGTGTGGCTATTTCTCTTCCCAATTCCTTTGCTATTCTTACTATCCTTTCTACTAATTGTGCGTTTGATTTTGCTAATTCTCCTTTTTTATAATATATATTATCTTCAAATCCTACTCTTACATGACCTCCCATTAATATTGCATGTACAGCTAATGGAAGTTCATATCTTCCTATACCAGCAACTGTCCATGTGCTTCCCTGAGGTATATGATTAACTAAATAAACGAGATCATCTATTTCACCCGGGATTGCCCCTGGAACTCCCATAACAAAGTCAAAATGTATAGGAACATCAAATAATCCTTTTTTTACTAATCTTAATGCATTTGCAATATGCCCTCTTTCAAACACTTCTATTTCTGGCTTTATTCCTCTTTTTTTCATTTCATCTGCAAATTTTTCCATATACTCTTCTGAATTTACGAATATATCAGAACCAAAATTTGTTGTTCCAGCTGATAATGTTGCCATTTCTGGATTTAATTCAAGGGGTTGTTTCCTTTGCTCGAATGTATGGTATACTGCTCCTCCTGTTGATGGCTGAAATATCATATTACATTTAGTTTCTATTTTTTCTTTTATTTCTTTATATACTTCATATGATTGAGTTGGATTTCCTTCTTTATCTCTTGCATGAACATGTGCTATAGAGGCACCTGCAAGGTAGCACTCGTATGCTGCCTGAGCTATTTCATCAGGCGTGAGTGGAAGATTTGGTTGTTGTTTTCTTGTAACTTCAGCGCCGGTTAAAGCTACTGTAATTACTAATTTTTCCATTATTTCCCCTTCCTTTGTTTATCTTTTGGAACAACACATGTTCCACTTGCTCTACATACCACTATCGGTTCTTCAAGATAATCTGCCGCTGAATCTGATATATCAGGTCTTGGTGTTATTACTTTTTTTGCTTCAAATACCATTTTTCTCGATGTATTTCCAACTTTTACAATTTCACCTGTCACTTCTATATAATCCCCAGCATATACCGGAGCTATAAACTCTATATTATCATACGCTTTAAATAATCCTTCATCTCCATCATGTCTGATTAGTAATTCTGTTGCAACGTCACCAAACAACTGAAGAATTTTTGCACCATCTACAAGATTCCCTCCATAATGCGCATCATGAAGACTCATTCTAACTCTTATCATTACCTTTTCTCCCATAATTATCCTCCTTAAATTTCCATAATTTTTAAATCTTCTGGAATTATTAGACTTGCATTTGTTATTTCTTTTAGTTCATCAAGGGTTATATCTGGAGCAATTTCTTTTAATACTAATCCTTTATCTGTTGGTTCTATTACAGCATATTCTGTAACTATTAAATCTACTTTCCTCGATGAAGTTAAAGGCAAATTACATTTTTTTACAATTTTTGGTTTTCCTTTTGCTGTATGTGTCATGGCTATTATAACTTTTTTCGCACCTGTAACAAGATCCATTGCACCTCCCATACCTGGAATTAATTTTCCAGGTACCATCCAGTTTGCTAAATGTCCTTCTTCATCTACCTGTAATCCTCCTAAAACTGTATAATCTAAATGCCCCCCTCTTATTAAAGCAAATGAGAAAGCTGTATCAAATGTCATGGCACCAGGCACCGTTGTAATAAATCTCCCACCTGCATTTGTTAAATATGGATTGGAAATTTCTTCTATAACTTCTGTTCCTATACCAAGAACACCATTTTCTCCATGAAAAAATATATTCATTTCTTTCGGTACATAATTTGCAACTAATGTTGGTAATCCTATACCTAAATTTACTATATTTCCAGGTTTAAATTCTTTTGCTACTCTTTTAGCAATTCTCTCTTTTGGATTCATTATTTTCTCCCCCTTATTACGACATAATCAACAAGTGCTCCTGGAATATGAACTTCATCCGGACCAAATGTTCCCGTTGGAACTATTTCATCAACTTCAACTATTACAATGTCTGCCGCCATTGCAATTATTGGATTAAAATTTCTTGCAGTAAATTCAAATTGCAAATTGCCAACATAATCGCATCTTTTTGCTTTAACCAACGCAATCTTAGCTTTTATAGCTTTTTCTATTATATAGCTTTTTCCATCTATTTCTATAATTTGTTTCCCTTCTTCTACTACTGTACCTATTCCAGTAGGCGTTAATATCCCACCAAGTCCTACTCCGCCTGCTCTAATCTGTTCAATTAATGTACCCTGCGGGACAAGTTCAACCTCTAATTCTTTCTCTATATATTGTCTTTGTGTTTCTTTATTTGTTCCTATATGTGAAGTAATTACTTTTTTTACTAATTTGTGAAAAATTAATCTACCTATTCCTTTATCTTCAAAGGATGTATCATTACAAATAATCGTTAAGTTTTTTTTATTTTGTTTTATTAACTCATCAATTAATAACTCAGGTGTTCCAACAGTTAAAAATCCCCCAATCATTAAACTATCTTCGTCGTTAACAAAAGAAATAGCCTCTTCGGCTTTTACTACTTTCAACTAACTCACCCCTCTATTTTTTATTTATGAAAAATTCTTCATAGTTATTATATCTTTTTTAACATTTGATACAAAACTGAAAAAAGAGTGTCTAATTACAAATATCAATGCCAATTCTTATTTAATCTTTTTTAATGAAATTTTTTTCATTCTTTCATATATGAAAGAATAATTTTATGCATACTAAAATTATTAGCATTTTAAAATTATAATAACGAATGTACAACATCGTATAATAAATAAAAAAAACGAATCAAAAAGATTCGTTTTTAGATAATCGCTCCTTTGAATAAATATTAAATTTAATTTATATTTTATAACTTTCTATTTCAAATAAATAAAATTTTAAATACTCAGTTTCCAATATATTGTATATTACGGGATGATCTGGACATTGTGAACCTTTATATATCTGTTTTAATAATATTTTATTGTCTTTCGCAGCATCAAATATTATTTTTTTAAACTCTTCTTCATATACTAATTGGGTACATGATGCTGTTGCAAATAACCCTTTATTTTTTGTTGTTCTCATTGCTCTAAGATTTAATTCTTTATACCCCCTTATAGCATTTTTTATTGATTTTCGTGATTTAGCCAATGACGGGGGATCTATAATTACAAAATCAAAATATATATTAGCATCATCAAATTTTCTTAGTTGGTCAAATGTATTTGTTTCATATAATTCATATTTATCTTTTGGAATATTGTTTATTTTTAATGTGTGTTCCAATACATATAATGCTCTATCTGAATAATCCAGGAATGTAACATGTTTGGCATTACCCATCAGCGCATGTACTCCAAAATTCCCTGTATACGCAAATCCATCTAATACTGTCTTATTATTTGCCATTTCTTTTACTTTTAATGCATTATACCTCTGATCCAGGAAAAATCCCGTTTTCTGCCCTAATGTGTCTGCAAAAAATTTAATTCCATTAATCTCAAATGGTATTAACTCTGGTCCTTCTTTATATATCCATCTTTCTTCATAATCAAATCCTTCGATTTTAGCATTTTTTTCATCATCTTTTTCAAATATTCCTTCTGGGTTAAATAATTCTATTAAAGCATCTATTATATATTTTTTTAATCTGTATATTCCAAGTGTATTTACCTGTATTACAAAGTAATTTTCAAATTTATCTATGATTAATCCCGGAAAATAGTCACCCTCTCCAAAGATCAATCTAAATGTTTTTTCTTTGTTAAACAATAATTTTCTATATTCATATGCCTTTTTTATTTTATTTTTTATCCACTCATAATTTATTGTCTCATGTTTTTTTGTAAGAAGGCGTACTCTTATTTTTGAATTGTTATTAATATATCCACGACCAACGAATTTCTTATTATAAAAAACATCTACAATATCTCCATTATCATAATCTCCCAGTATTTTTTCTATTTCATTTTCATATATCCATGAGTGTCCATTTAATATTCTTGATTTTATATTATTTTTCAAATATATATTAGCCATTGTATCTCTCCTTATAATTAAAATCAATATTATTATACCACATAAAAAGCACCACATAATGTGGTGCTTTTAGAATCTCCCATATTAAAATCCTACTGACATACTGATATTCACAGATGTATTTCTTGCATTGAACAATTCTTCCAGAGCTTGTGCCTGTGTGCTCAACGAAGCATGAACTTCAGCAAGATATACATTTACACCAAACCCACCATTAAATGTCCAGTATTCAAATGTGTCATAATCTGTATTAATACTATAATTCTTTATTTCTGCCCAGAACGGTAAAAATCCCCAGAATAATCTTTGACCAGCAGCTACTCCCCATACAAAATCATTTGTTTCTGGTGCATATTCAATTGATGGAACGAAATCTAATAATATTGGTAATGTTATAAAAAATGTCATTTTCCATGGTTTGAAATCTGTAAATCTTTCTTCATCACTAATATGGCTAATATTAAAATTTTCAAATTCAAGAGTCTCTGTGCTATAATCAACCACTGCAAATGTATGGGATTTATATATCCCTATACCTTCTGCTATTGGTATATCTTTAATTCCAAAACCTATTGCAGGATAATCTTTTCCAGCAACAAAACCAACATCTAATGTGATAATACCATTGTTTAAGAGTTTATCCATAAGCATATCCATTTCGCTAAATATTCTATCTGGACCATCATGTAATAATGAATAATTATATGGAAGGTTATTTATATCATCTGGAAATGCTGTAATGATATAATATCTATCTCCATCTCCTGCTCTTACAACATCATAAATAGGAATATAACTTTTTATTGTTCCTCCAAAAGAAAAATCTTTCCCTTTTAATCCTATATGTAAACCGCCTCTTGCCAACAATGCATTTCTAAAATCAAGAGTTTCAAAATTATGTTTGTCAATATTTTGTATAGTAAATTCTGGTGCTAAAACAAAACTACCTAGTTTTAATTTTGCAAACATATTAAATTCAACATTTCTGCTTAAAATATTTGAATCACTTAAATCATAATAATTCCCTTCATTTCCAAATATGTTTAAGTCTATTGCTTCTTCCAAAGAATCTAAACTTTCCTGGATTAAACCAGATTTTATTCCTCCATTTATTTCTATAAAATTTCTTGCAGACCACGAAACCAATGCAGAATTCAAATCTTTATTCCATGGAGATAGTGGTTCAATCTGCGAAAAACTTAAAACGCTAAATACAAGTAGTAATACTATCATAATTTTTTTCATATTTTCCCCTCGCTTTCTTAATTATTTTCCTATTTACTTATCGTATATATTTTAAAAAACTTTATTGTTGCTATCTAATTAATATTATACAACATTTTTCCTCGTTTTTCAACTTATTTATTTTTTATTATTTAAAAACAGCGGGGCTATAAGCCGGATTCTGTTTTATCGGTCATTTATCTAAGCGGTCTACCTGGAAGAGGCTAAAAAGCATGCCGGGCAAGCTTACTCTTCCTATTTGACCTTGCTCAAGGTGGGGGTTACCAAGCCATCAGGTTACCCTGATGCTGGTGAGCTCTTACCTCACCGTTCCATCCTTGCCAATAATGGCGGTTTTCATTTCTATGGCCCTATTCCGAGGATTACTCCTCCCGGCAATTAACCGGCACCTTGCCCTTAGAGTCCGGACTTTCCTCATGACGAACTGTATTTCGCCATGCGACCGATCGCCCCACTGCTAATTATTAAGATAATTAAATAATCTTCCCTGATATGTATTTCTTTTTTTCATTTCTTTTTCGAGCATGTTTATTATTTTTATTTTTGACATTCCCCAATTTCCGTGCAAAACACCTGTTTTCGGCGGATCTGCAGCAAGACGATGTATTACTATATCCGGATCAAGATATTCTAAAAATAGGATATTTCTTTCTATAAATTCTTCAAGAGATAGAGGGATAACTTCATCTCTTTCATACATTTTTCCTAAAATTGTACTTTTTGTTATATATAGAGAATGTAATTTTACTCCATCTATTTTTAAAGCGGATAAAATTTTTGCTCCTTCTATTATATCTTCTTTATCATCCCATGGCATATCTACTATCATATGAACTATAATCTCTATATTTCTTTTTTTTGCCCTATTTACTGCATCAATAAATTCAGCAAGTGTATGTCCTCTGTTTAATATTTTTAATGTTTTATAATTTACACTTTGCAAACCAAATTCTAGATATACATCTAACTTTTCTTTATATGACGCAATCAGTTCCAGTTTTTCATCTTCTACTGTGTCCGGTCTCGTTGATATATCTAAAATTACTATTCTATCGTCAACCAACGCTGAATCATAAATTTTTTTCAGCACATGTACCGGTGCATATGTATTTGTATTCGATTGAAAATATGCCATATATTTATTTGCTTTACCTTTATATCTTTCAATCATATATCTTATTTGTTCTGATATCGGCGTTTTGGGTGAAAGTGATGCGAAACCACTTCCTGTTTCTTCACAATATATACAACCACCTGTTCCTCTTAATCCTGTTTTGTTTGGACATGTAAATCCTGCATTTATCGGCAGCCTTTGCACTCTTTCTCCATATCTTTTTTTTAAGTAATCACTTAATTTATTATATAACACTATTTATTCCCCTTTTGTTCATTAAATTTTCTTTCTAACTCAAAATATTTCTCATGAAATTTATTATAATAATCCATTTCTTTTAATTTTGGATACTCACCTTTATAATATACCCATTCACCATTTACCATAGTTGCATACACCTTATTTATAGGTGAATATACTATATGTGACTTTAATCTATTTATATCATTTGGATAAAATTCAAATGAATTTAAATCTATTACAGCTAAATCTGCTTTATAATTTTCTTCTATTCTCCCGATTTTTTCATTTAATGCATAACCTCCATTTTCCCATATCATTCTTAATGCTTCTTCTGTTTTGAATTTTTCTGGGCCTTTGATTTTTTGTAATAAAGAAGCTATTCTCATTTCTTCCCAGAGATTTAATGTGTTATTACTCGCCGCTCCGTCTGTTCCAATTGTTATATTTATTTCATGCTGCAACATTTTTAAAATAGGGGCAATTCCATTACCAAGTTTTAGATTGCTCGAAGGATTATGTGCAACTGTTATTTCATTACGCGATAAAATTTCTATATCTTTTTCGTTTACATGAACACAATGAGCAGCAATTACATTATTTTTAAACAATCCTGTTTTTTCTATATCTTCTAATGTATACATTTCTCTTTCATTTTTTGATTCATATAAATGTATGGTTGTAAATGCATTATAGCGTTTGGTTAACTCCGCAACCTCTTCTAATTTTTTCATAGGACATGTGTATGGCGCATGAGGTCCAAATCCTATTTTTATATTATTTTTATTATGGTAATTTTCAAATAGATAAAGTGTTTCATCTATCCTTTTTTTCCATCCATCATCATTATCATACCCAAGTCCTCTGGTTAAATATGCTCTTATTCCTGTATTCTTTACTGCTTTTGCTGTTCCATTCATAAACAGATACATATCTACAACCGTTGTTATTCCATTTGATAACATTTCTAATATCGATATTAAAGAGCCATAATATGTAATTTCTTCGTTTAATAAATCTTCTCTTGGAAACATTTCATTAAAAAGCCAATCTTTTAATGTTAAATCATCTCCAATTCCTCTAAATATGCTCATTGCTAAATGAGTATGCGTATTTATAAATCCAGGAATTATTAATTTATTTGACAAATCGTATATCTCTATATCTTCATCTATATCCACATTTTCATCTGCTATTTCTATTATTCTATCTTTTTCAACTAATATATCTAACTTTTTTATATCAGCATCAGCACTTATTAATACATATGCATTTTTCAGAAGTTTTTTCATATTTTCACCTCTATCCGTTTTTTAAATTATAACATATTTTTTTTAACATTATTTAAGTAAATAAAAGAATAAAATATAACAAATCCCGAATGGGATTTGTTATAACATTAACTTTTTTTATTTTAGATTGTCTAAAAAGTCTCAAATGAAACGAAGACTCGAAGATTGCCCTTAAAATTATGAATGAAAGCCGTCAAAAAAACAGGACGTTTTTTTGAGTGAAGCTTTTTCATGGATGAAAAATCTGAACGACGGCTGAGAATGAATAATTTTAAGGATTAGCAATCAAGCTGTCTGAGTGAATTTGACTTTTGGACAATCTTTTTTTATTTTTTATTTTCGTATTATTAAAATATAACAAATCCCGAATGGGATTTGTTATATTTTAAACTGATTCAATTTTTTGTTTAGTTCTTCTACTAATTTTTCTAATTCTTCTGCTTTTTCATTTACATTCTCTATTTCTTTGCTTTCTTCTTCTATATCTTTTGTTATTTCGTTTATTTCATTTGATATTTCCAGTATCATTTGCGCTGTTTTATCGCTCGCAGCTGCCATTTCTTCTGTCGA
>NZ_LBFB01000049.1:0-2509 GCF_013363285.1 Marinitoga sp. 1154
CTTACGTCATGACTGGCTAATATTATCGTTTTCCCTTTTTGCGACAATTCTTCCATTATTTCATATATTTTTATTAAGGTTTAGTCTATTTTTCATCCAAATTAAGAATTAAATCCACATTTTTTACTTATATTAAAAGCCCTGAAAACCTTTTTTACGCGATTTTTTTTCTAAAATTTTGAATGTAATAATTCCGCTTATTAAATATACTATCGATATTATAGTCAATATTATATATTCTGAATTAATCTCTAAAATTGTATTTGTATTCATTAATAAATGTCTCATTAAGTCTAATCCCCAACTAAATGGGAAAAGATAAGAAAAAATTTTTAAAAAATTTGGTAAAACAGTTATTGGAAAAAACATACCTCCTAATAATGGTGCTGCATTTCCTATTAAACTTACTAATTCATCACCATCTTTAAATAGTAATGTAATACCAAAAAAGAAAAATACAAAACCAAATGATGCTAACATTGATATAACGAATACACCTACTGATACTATAAAATTCATAAAATTAAGTGTTGTTAAATTAAATAAAATAGATAATATTATTATTGGAATTGATTCTAAAGTAACTTTTAATATACCTAATACTGACCATCCAAAAATATATCCAAAAGGATTAATTGGCATTAAAAATATTTCTTCTAACTGACCTATTCTCATATAATGCCTTAATGTAAATATAACACCCCATAACACTTCAATATAATTCCAATATGCTGCTCCAATTAAAATGTACCCAAATATATTTTTAGTATTTGTATTTCCATAAAAAAATTGAACCAATCCACTTTTTTCCCCAAAATAAAAAAGCAAAAATACTGGTAATATAGTCAATAATGGTGTGAAAAATGCTCCATACCAGTCTATTTTATATTTTTTTGCTGTTAAAAAATTTGCTTTTGCGAGATATAGACTGTTTACCATGTTTCCCACTCGCCTTTTTTCCGTGTATAGTTTTCCACTTTTTTTAACATTATTATTCCTATAACAAGATATAAAAAACTTATTATCGTTAATATTAGAAGCATATATAAATTTTTATTATCAATACTTCCAGTTTGAATTATATTTCTTCCTATAGATATTAAGTAAGTTAGTGGGATTATATATGATATTGCTTTTATATATATAGGATAGTAATTTACAGGACTGGTCATTCCAGAAAGAAGCCCTATAAAATACTGAAGTGTATAATTAATACTACCTATTTTCTTTTTCCATAATGCTAATGCTGCAAAAAATATGGAAAAAAACGTTATATATAATCCACTTATAGATAAAAGAACAAATATCCATAAGCTAAATTTTGTTGTTATTCCAGAAAGCGCAAAGAAAATAAGGGTAAATAAAGTAATATAAATATTAGTTAAAAATGTATCAATTCCTTTGGAAAAGAGAAATTTTAAAGATGAAACAGGGGATATTATTATGGAAATTAAAGTTCCTTCGGATCTTTCTTCTCCAAATCCATCACCTACTCCCCAAAAATATTGATTTAACCAGTACCACAATAGCGTTCCTATTAATATACTTTCTGAAAAATTTACTTTTCCAAATAATTTTGATGTAAAAATATATGGCCCTATCATAAAAAATGGAGTTAATGCCATATTTATCCATACAAATTTATATTTTTTTCTTATCAGCCAGTCTTTTTTTATAAGATACATTATATCCTTCATACAGATTCCTCACTTTTGATGATATCTCTAAAATAATCATAAATATTTTTATTTTCTTCTTTTATATCTCCAAACTTTGTTGTTAATTTGAGAGATCCATCTTTTAAAAAATATATATCCGTATTTTTTGAAAAACCATGGAGAATATGGCTAATCATAAATATCGTTAATCCTTCTTTGTTTAACTCATTTAAATATTCTATCATTTCATATACGGCTTCTGGATCAAGACCATTTAAGATTTCATCTAAAAATAAAACTTTTGGTTCATGAATAAGAGCTTTACATAGCATTAATTTTTTTCTCATTCCTGTTGAAAAATTTTCAACTGTAATATTTGAAAATTGTGTAAGATTAAATTTTTCAAGCAAATATCTAATTTTTTCTTTTTTTATATTTCTTTTAACTTCATAAATATCTCCAAATATATCAAGATTCTCATAAGCTGTTAATTTCCAATATAAACTCCTTTCATTTGTAAGTACTACCCCTACTTCTTTTGATAATTTTTTCCATTTTGTCTTAACATCATAATTAAGAACTTTTATTTCTCCTTCATCCGGTAATAATAATCCTATTGCAATTTTAAGTAATGTGCTTTTACCGCTTCCATTTTTTCCTATAACAACAGCAAAATCCCCTTTCTTAATTGATAAATTAATATCTTTCAATACTTCAAGATTTTCAAAACTTTTTTTAATATTTTTTGCTTCTATTACTTTCATATTTTCACCTGCTCTTTATATTTAAAATATAAACTTAAAAGTTCCTCGTATACCTTATTATGAAATGCTTTCCAGCAATCTTTTTTT
>NZ_LBFB01000050.1:0-2336 GCF_013363285.1 Marinitoga sp. 1154
TTAAAGGGAACACAACAGACATCAAATCAGAAGTAACAAGAGAAATAAACGCACAATACAACTACTTTGCAGAAGGGGAAGCAAAAACAGAAGGAACAATAGACACAACAAATAGTTTAGCAGAAGAACCAACAGATGAAGATGTAGTATTAGGACATGAAATATCAGGAAAAATAATATTAAATTCAGTAATAAAAAGTTCAGAAGAAGAATATGAAATAACAGATGACTTAATAATAATAGGGAAATTAACAGTAGAACCAGGAGTAACATTAAAAATTGCTGAAGATAAGTCTATTATTGTTAGAGGTATGCTGATAATTAAAGGTGGAGAAGGAATAAAAGTAGGGGGGAATATAAATGTAGTTGCTGGAGGAACTTTAGAATTAGAACAAAATGCCCATTTGCAAATAGGGAAAGATAAGAAAATAGACATATCAGGTTCATTTATATCAAATGGTTCAGAAATAGAGCCAGTAATCATAGAGACTTCCACAGGAGTAGACATGAAAGACATGTGGGAAGGGATAGTATTACACAATGTAACAGAAGAATCAATAAAATTGGATAATGTAATAATAAAAAACACAAAAACAGCATTGATATTATCAGGGTCAAAGATAGAAATAAACAATGTATCAATACAAAACTCATCAAATGGTATATATATAGATTATAATTTAGAATTAACAGCGTATAAATTGACAGTAGATAGTACAATAGGCTATTATTCTCTTCAAATAAATGGAATTTTAAAATTAGATAATTCTAATATTGGAAGAATTAATGGAAGCGGATTATTTAGCATAAATAATTCAAAAATTGAAAATATAAATATTAATGGATATTTGTATAATGAAAATACAATAAAGGATTCAGAAATTAACAGTATTTATGTAGAGCGTATTGATGGGAATTTAACAATAGAAAATTCGAAAATTAATAGTTATTTCTCATATGGAATATATCAAAATGGATATTTAGAATTAAAAAACAATGTAATAGATGGAGTTACGATAAATTACAGCAGTAATAATTCAAACATTATAATTCAGGATAATGAAATTTCAAGTTTATCATTATTTAGAGATTCAAACAATTATGGAGGAAGATTAGAAATAACAAACAACGATATTACAGGTAATTTGAGTTTAGGAAACAGTTGGGAATATGGAGATAACAACAATAATGCATATAATGTAATAATAGAAGGAAACACATTTGAAAAATCACAATTCACAATATACAGAATAAAAGAAATAGAAATATTCAACAATATATTCAAAGGGAATTCGGCACTTGACATTAGGAATGACAAAACAACAAAAGTATATGGAAACACATTCAAAGATAACAACAACGATGCAATAATAATCAATCAACAATTTGCAATGCCAGAAATAAACAACAACACATTCTACGGCAACAATGGATATGCAGTAGTTGTAAACAATGGAATGATATCAAACTTCACAAAAAACTACATAGCATTAAATTTAGGAGGAATAAAGATCAACCAATTAATGAATGACAATGTAGAATTAACAATAGCAGATAACGTAATAATGATGAACAGAGAATACAACTTATTAAACACAGCACCAAACAACATAGCATTAAACAATAACTTCTATGCATTATACACAGAAGAATCAATAAGTGAAACGATATCAGGGAATTACACAATAGACGGAATAAAAACAGCGTTAATAACAGATGCAGGATCAGAAGAAAAGCCAGATATAGGAGACATATTAAGTTATACAAACTTAAAAGATTATCTAGTAGAAAACACAACAATAGATAGTGATCATTCACCATACATAGTAACATCAGATATATCACTCAACAATATAACCATTGAAGGAGATATAGAAATAAAAATAAGTGATGGAAGGACACTATCCTTTGATAACGTCACACACAACTCAGGAACAATATCAGTTAAATCATTATATGACAGGACAGAACCAAGTGAATTAACAGGAATAATAGTAAAATCAACATTGCTAAACTTATCAATAGAAGGAATATACGGAGAAATAAATGCAGATATAAATACAATAGAATCAAAAAATGGAAGGATATATGGAACAGGGTCAATAGAAACATATGCAGCACAAGAAGGAAACACAAACGAAGTAGAAGGAGTAAGAATAACAAACGCAAACATCAATTCAGATATAACAATAACAAACGCAAAAATAGAAACAATAACAGCAGATGGAATTGAAGAACTAATAATCTCAGGAGGAAATATTGAAAAATACAATATAACAAACACAACAAAATTAACAATTGCAGGAATTGAAGTTTCAGGATTAATAACAACAACA
>NZ_LBFB01000051.1:0-2183 GCF_013363285.1 Marinitoga sp. 1154
GATCATTGGATATTTTTGCGATTTTATTTTCTAGTATTATATTCCCATCTGTTGTTCCTAGTATAATTTTCCCATCTATTTCATTTATTGTAGATATGTATTTGTCATAATTTATAGTTTTTATATATTTCCCGCTTTCAAGACTATATTCTTTTATTTCTTTTTTATCAACCAAAATAATTTTTCTTTGATTTTCTAAAATAAATATATTAGGTATTAAAAAATCATATTTTATTTTCAATTGTATTTTATTGTTAGTATTAAAATTATAAATATAAAAATTATTATAAACTTCAAAAGTTACTATATAATTTTTCGATATTGCTAATGGCATTAAATCATTATATATTTTTTCACTATTATCATTTAAATTAAAAGAAAATGTATATTGTGATGAAAAATCTAGATTAAATATCAATGAATTAATATTAGAATTTAAGTAAAAATTATTTGTAATATTTCTTATTGATTTTGATTTTTTTAATTCAACTTTATCAATTGAATTATTATTATAATATCTTGAAATTAAGTATTTATAAAACACACCTTCAAAATCTGTTTTTTCTAACCATTTTAACCAATTAATCATATATTTTTTTATCTTCTCCTGTAATTCCTGTTCTGTTAAAATTACAGATTCTTTATATATTTTTTTTAGTTCGTTATGTCCATATTTTTTAACAATAAAATTTACAAATGATACCCCAAAAGTATAACCATTATTTCTATTTAAAAAAATAATTTCAAATTTTTTATCATTGGATAATCCTTTAAATTTATTGGAAAATTTTATTATTTTTTTTATTGTTTGATTATATCCTTCTATAATATATGGTGTATCATACCACCTAAACCAATTAGCAAGTCCCTCTTTAAAAAAATCAAAACTACATTCCCCCCATAATACAGAATTCAATGCATGAACAATTTCATGTGGAACACTAAACCACGTTGAAAAGATAAATAAACGTAAAGTATTATTATCAATTATTCCTGTGGTAAACGATGCATTATGTATGTTAGAAAATGCATATCTATCTGAATTATTATTGACGATAATAACAACTATTTTTTCTGAAAAACTCTTCTCTTTAAATATTTTAATAAAATCATCTATTTCTTTTTGAAACTTTTTTGCATAAATAACTATATGTTTCCTAAAAGGAGCATCTTTCTCAAAATAAATTTCAAGATTTTTTGTTTCATATTTAATATAATTCTCTTTTGCATATGAATATAATAAATTTATCTTATTTTTATCTACTTTAATATTATTACTAAATATCAAACTACTAAAAAAAATTAAAAACAATAAAAGAAAAATTTTTATGTGTTTCAAGTTATCCACACCCTTTCACATTAAAATATATAGCAATAACAGGTGCTCATTATATGAACACCTGTATATTATTAATTACATGAACCTGGAGTTAATATAGGTGGTATAAAATCTTCACCTGAACAACCTCCTGTTTCTAAAATTCTATCCAAACTACCTGGAGCACATGTAAATAAACATAGCATTCCACCATCTCCAGCCCCCGGATCACTTTCACATGGAGTTAAGTCAGATGAATCAGATAAAACTCCTGGTTCGTTTAAACTTATGATTTTAAATGCCATCTACATACCCCCTCATCATGATTATTACAATAAAGTTATTTTAATAAGTAACTTTACTGCTTATTTCCTTAGATAACAATACCATTGCCCATTCATATTCCAATTTTATAAGATCACAAAAATAATTTTTAAATTCTTTTGGATGTGTCTTTTGATAAATTTATACCTGTTTTAAGATTTTCTATTTTCTCTTCTTCTCTTCCGACGTGGTTCCAACACTTATATATATCTCCATTTGAACTTATTTCTTTTTTAGAAAATTCTTCAGGTACTAAACATAATTTATCATTATATGCTTCATTTATATTATCTAGAGGCGCTAATAAACATTTCTATTAAAATACATATTTTAGTGAATACACTCGAATTTAAAAATCATATTGTCACTTGTAATTACTATTTTGTTTTCTTCTATATATTTTATATTGCTTATTATATGTTCTATAATAAATGATTTTATTATTTTTCCTTCTTTTAATTTATATACTATTACTCTGTTTCCATCTGTTATTACTAATTCATCTTTATTTATATCTATTGCTTTAACTTCTTTAAATGGA
>NZ_LBFB01000052.1:0-2124 GCF_013363285.1 Marinitoga sp. 1154
ACCCAACGGATTTTAAGTCCGCAGCGTCTGCCAATTCCGCCACCTCGGCAACCTTTCAGGCATTTCAACCGTATTTATTCTATCATTTTTTCGCTCTTTTGTCAATACTTATTCGTTACAAGTTTCTTATGAATTTATTGGTGTTTTTTAAATAATATTTATGTAAAAAATTCTAAATGTAAATTAAGACTGTCTAAAAAGTCAAATTCACTCAGACAGCTTGATTGCTAATCCTTAAAATTATTCATTCTCAGCCGTCGCTCAAACAATACATCGTGTATTGTTTCGCTCAAAATTACATCCATGTAATTTTGACGGCTTTCATTCATAATTTTAAGGGCAATCTTCGAGTCTTCGTTTCATTTGAGACTTTTTAGACAATCTATGTGAATTTTAATATCATTATATTGTTTTTTGTAGTAAAAATTGATATAATAAATCATGTATGTTTGTTAGAATGGTTAAATGGGGGGTATGTATGAAAAAAAAACTACTTTCTCTTTTAGGTATTGTAATTTTTTTTGTATTATTAATTTCAAGTTATAAATTAAATAATTTATCCGGTTATAAAGTAAGTGAATGGTATGATGAATATGGAAATAAATTATACACACCAATTATTAAAGAAACAAAAGGTGAAGAATATATCTTAATTTCTTATTTTCCAAAAACAGAAAATCAATATATTGTTTTTCCTGAAATTTCTGCTAATTATGCTGAATTATACTTAAATGATGTTTTGATTAAAAAATTCGGATTCAATAAAAATAATTTATTCAATATTTACTTAAAACCCCATTTGATACTTTTAAATAATTTAAAAGATCAAAATAAATTAAAGCTTGTTATTTACGATCTATATAAAGGTGGTATCCGTATTACACCTGTATTGATACCAGAATCGAAACTTCATGAATATCTTTTATTATATTTTATTAATTATGGTTTAATATCTTCTATAGGGGGAATAATATTATTTCTTATAATATTGATTATCAGTTATATTTTCTTTTTAGATAGGAAATCTGTTAATCATTTATACAATTATCTTTTTTCCATGTTTTTTTTATTTATAGCAACAATTGATTTTCATTATTATTCTTTTGGAAACATGTATACCTTTTTATTATTAAAAAAAATTTTTTATATTTCCATGCTTTTAGCATTTTTATTTTTCTTAAATACAGTAACTTTAAAACAAAATAAATATAAGATTATTAATATTATTATAAAAATTTCGATTATTATACCTATTTTCTTTTATTTGATAGCAAAAGATTATTACCAGCTTATGAATTATTATAATTTATTTTCATGGATTCCAACAGCATTATTGTTATATATAATTATTTTATATAACAAAAATGTAAAATATACTTTTTTATTAACTTTTTTAGCGGCAACTATTATTCATGATTTGATTTTAGTCAATTTCTCTATAAATAATAGTAAATTTTTATTTTCTTATGGTATTTTTTCCTATACAATATTAGTTGGTATTTCTTTAGTGGAAGAAATTAGAAAAGCTCATATAAAAATGAGAAAAATATCTTTGAAAGCTTTGAAGGATCCGTTAACAAATGCCTATAATAGGCTATTTTTAAAACAAATACATTTTAATGAGAATGATTCGTTGATTTTTTTCGACTTGAATGATTTAAAAAAAATAAACAATAAACATGGGCATAAAAAAGGAGATGAAGTTTTAATTTATACAGTAGAAACAGTAAGAAAACATTTAAGAAAAGAGGATTATATAATCAGACTTGGCGGTGATGAATTTCTGGTTATTTTAAAAAATTGTGATATTAAAATAGCAAAAGAAAAATTTTCAAAAATTCAGGAAGATTTAAAGAATTACAATATACCTGTTTTTATTTCTTATGGAATTGTACAATATAAAGATTCTTTAGATAAAACTATAAAAAGAGCTGATAAATATATGTATAAAATGAAATCAGAAATAAAAAAGTCAAAAAAATATAAATTCAAAAAATAAAAAAGCAGCCAAAGGCTGCTTTTTTATTGGTGGCGGCGAAGAGACTCGAACTCTTGACACTGCGGGTATGAACCGCATGCTCTAGCCAACTGAGCTACGCCGCCATAAAAAAAATGGTAGCGGGG
>NZ_LBFB01000053.1:0-2080 GCF_013363285.1 Marinitoga sp. 1154
CTAATAGAAAACGTACATTGCCAATTTGGATAGTTCCTTCATTTTAACAAATATACAGATTTCATCCAATCAATTTTTAATCCCTTCCATGTCCTCACAATATAAAATGTAATCTCTGCATTTTCCGGATATTTAATTTTTTTAAGTTCTTCCTCATATATACGTTTTTCTATAACGTCATCTTTAAAATTTAACGTATATCCCACTACCATTGGATTTATTAAATACACATTATATCCATATTTGGTTGTTTTTATATTTTTATATAATTTATCTTCATCATCTAAAGAACCGAGTATATTAAGTATTATTTCTTCTTTTTCTAGTTCTTTATAATATTCTCTCATTAATTTTTCAACTTTTTCAGAATTTAATACATGTTTTCTTCTTTCTTCTATCATTTCATTCAAATATTCCCTTAATTTTTCTTTAGGTTGATAATAGTAAAAATGATATTTTTCATATGATTTATTGTAACTATCATATTTTATTCTTGCTTCTCTCATTGAGGAATAATATTTTTCAAGTATATATATTGGATTAAAGTATAAATTATAGGCTGTTTTTAATGGGAAATACGATATTATTATTAAAATTATAAAAACTATAAATTTAAAACGAAATTCACTATTTTTCCAATATTCCAAATAATCAAACATAAAATCTCACCTTTATTTTTTGAAAATTTTTAATTAATTACGGTATTTCATACCATACATAATATGTACCGTTATTTATATATGTAAAATAATTTTCCTTTGCTATTAATAACAATTTAGAATGATTACCATAATTCAATGATTTTATTTCTTTAACATTTCTTTTTACTTCTTTTCTTTCAGCTGGTTCGCTTCGAGTTTCATATACTCCATAATTATAATATTTATAATATGATCTACCTTTTATTTCTACAATTACATTAGCATAATGTAATTCAGCTATTGCAAAAATCTTTTCCCAGCTTTTTATCCATTTTCCATTTCTGTTTGAAATATAATGTATAACATAAATTCTTTTTTGCTCTCTTCGCCATTCTTGGAACTTTTTCTTTTTTTCAATTTTAAAATTATTTTTTAAATAAGAATAAAAATCATTTCCGTATTGTATTAAATCTTTAATTGGTTCTAGTTTTTTAGCAATTATTGAAATTAATTTATTTGTTAAAACACCTGTAAGATAATCCACTGTATTTGAAAATATATCGCTGGAAATTTGGCCTATAGTAGGACCAGCTTCCACTGTATCAATTCTATATCCATAAGTATATTGTCCTGGATCCAATTGATCATATAATGAAAACTTTTCTTTTTTATTTTTTGCTGAATTTAGGTAATCTTCAAATGTAAATATTTTATTTAGTGGAAGTGATTCTTTTGTATGACTAATATTATAATAATAATAATAATAATAATATATTTTATTTGTAGAAACTTTTTGTCCATCAGAGTTTTTAATAGAGTAAATTTTTTCATCTTTTATTTCAAACGTATAATCTATATTACCTTTATTATCAAATATTTCCTGTTTTGTTAACTCACCATTTTCAAAATAATTTTTAAATACCAAAATATCATCTTTAGTATAATACTCGGAGGTTTTAATATTAATATCATTTTTTAAAAAGGTTTCTGGCACTTTATTATTTTCAATATTTTTTTCCTGTTTTTCTATCTTAGTACATGATATAAAAAAATACTGATAAAAATTATTAAAATATACACTTTTACCGTTTTTTTCATTCTCTCCCCGCCCTTTAAACTTTTTTGATTTTATAATTTTTCCTAAAATCCTGATATCAAAATCACTCAGTCGTCTGATAAATGAAAATTTTTTTGATATAATATCTGATTAGATGCATTTAATTAATGTTTTCTAATGATTAGTGTGTAATTAAAATTTTTTTTAAAATTTTTCTCACTTATTATATATGATTTATTTAATAATATTATGATCAAATATTGCGAATTTTATAACTTAATAATTCATAATAAAATTTTATGAATGTATAATTTTTATATTATGTTACTGAATAATTAAAAGATATTATTTCCACTTATTCAATTCACAATAATTTTAGCAA